>JBGSTM010000029.1:0-11077 GCA_041736495.1 Akkermansiaceae bacterium | reverse complement strand
ACCCGCATCGGCATGGCGATGCGCGCCGTTTCCCACAACTCGGCGGCCGCATCGCTGATGGGCATCAGCAACTCCTTCATCATTTCCTTCACCTTTGGCCTCGGCTCCGCATTGGCCGGCGCGGGCGGCATCCTCTACGGCATGACCTACACCGGCATCGAGCCGCTGATGGGCGTTAATGTCGGGCTCAAGGCCTTCGTCGCCGCCGTGTTGGGAGGCATCGGAAATCTCCCCGGAGCCGCGCTGGGCGGACTCGTGCTTGGTGTCGTGGAAACCTACGCCGGCGGCATGTCGGGCATTTCGACCTATCGGGACGGCATCGCCTTCGCCATCCTCATCATCATCCTGATTTTCAAACCGACCGGCCTGCTCGGTTCCAAACAGATCGAAAAAGTCTGAGAACATGCCTCCCATTCTAAAAGATCCACGCCTTCTATTGCTCATCGCCGTTGTGCTCGCGGTGGTAGCGGGCATGGGCGCGGACCAGATGAATCCGTATTACCGCGGCGTCGTCATCGACATCGGCATCGCCATCATCCTCGCCGTTAGTCTCAATCTCATCAACGGCCACACCGGTCAGTTCAGCCTCGGTCACGCGGGATTCATGTCGGTCGGAGCCTATGTCTCCGCGATGATCACGCTCGAACTTCAGAAAAATCTCGGGCCTGACGCATTGCCATGGACCTTCCTTCCCGCACTCGTCGCCGGCGGCACGGTCGCCGCGCTCGCCGGATTGTTAGTCGGCGTGCCGTCGCTGCGGTTGAAAGGTGACTACCTGGCCATCGTCACGCTCGGATTCGGCGAAATCATCCGCGTGATTTTCCAGAACGTCGAGGCTGCCGGAGCTGCCAGCGGGCTAAGTGGCATCCCCCGGCTCACCGGTCTCACGTGGACCTTCATGCTCGCCGCCTTCACCGTTTACGTTGTCGCCTGTCTCGTGAATTCCACCTATGGCCGCGGTTTCATCGCAGTGCATGACGACGAAGTGGCCGCGAGTTCCATGGGCCTCAACCCGACCCGTTACAAGGTCACCGCCTTCGTCATCGGCGCATTCTTCGCGGGCATCGCCGGGGGTTTGTTCGCGCATCACAAAACATCCATCACTCCGCAGGTGTTCGATTTCATGAAAAGCTTCGAAGTCGTCGTCATGGTCATCCTCGGCGGGATGGGTCGGACCGCCGGTGTGATCCTCGCCGCGATCCTGCTCACACTCGCGCCGGAATTCCTGCGTTCCGTGGCGGAATACCGGATGATCATCTACGCGCTGCTCATCATCTTCATGATGATCGCCCGACCACAAGGGCTCTTCAATTTCGAGCGGAAAAGGAAACCGTTAGCTGCAAAGCCATGAGCAAGCCCCTGCTGGAACTTGAAAACGTCACCATCCGCTTCGGCGGCCTGACGGCGGTGAGCGAGGTGGGCCTGAAAGTGGGCGAGGGCGAATTGATCGGCCTCATCGGCCCGAACGGCGCGGGCAAGACCACTGTCTTCAACATGATCACCGGCGTCTATCAGCCGACCGAAGGCAAGATCACCTTCGCCGGTAAACCGACCGCCGGTCAGAAACCGCACGTGCTCACGAAGAGCGGCATGGCCCGTACGTTCCAGAACATCCGTCTTTTCGGCTCGATGAGTGTCTTCGACAACGTCCGCGCGGCCACCCAACTCCACCGCAGCCACGGCATCCGCGAAGCGCTCTGGCGCGGCCGTTCACACCATGCCGGAGAGAAGGAAGTCGAAGACCGCGTGCTCGAACTGCTCGAAGTTTTCTCACTCCAGGACTACCGCGACGAACCCGCCACCAGTCTGCCGTATGGCGGCCAGCGCCGCCTCGAAATCGTCCGAGCCATGGCCACCCAGCCGAAGCTGCTGTTGCTCGACGAACCCGCCGCCGGGATGAATCCGTCGGAAAAAGAAGACCTCATGCACCTCATCGAGTTCATCCGCAAACGCTTCGGCATGGCGATCCTGCTCGTCGAGCACGACATGAAGGTCGTCATGGGCATCTGCGAACGCATCGCCGTCCTCGAATACGGTCGCAAAATCGCAGAAGGCACGCCGAAAGAGATCCAGTGTCATCCGAAAGTGATTGAAGCGTATCTTGGGGCGGCGGCAATCTAGTTGATGGTTGAGAGTTGATGGTTGATAGTGAAAAACAAGAAGTTGATAGAAAGATCAGAAAAATATGTTTGGATTCGAACGACTTGATGTTTGGGGTAAGGCAATCGATTTCGCGGACACGGTTTATTCAGTAACCCGAAGCTTTCCTTCTGATGAGCGCTTCGGTTTGACGAACCAGATGCGAAGAGCAGCGGTATCCATATCAACCAATATCGCGGAAGGCAGTTCACGAAACTCGCCCAAAGATTTCGCTCGTTTCGTTGAAATCGCGACAGGTTCTGTTTTTGAAGTTGTTTCCCAATCATTTATTGGCAGGAATCAGGGGATGCTCACACCCGAAGAGTTTGAAATCCTCTACGTTGCTGCCGAGGAACAAGGCCGGATGCTCAGTGGCCTGCGCCGTTCCTTGCTCGGTGAGTCATGAGTTAGCTCCGAACTCTTCCTCTTCTCTTTCCATCAACTATCAACTCTCAACCATCAACTACCCTCTTGCTTTCCGTCGAAAATCTCCACGTCTCCTACGGCGCGATCAAAGCGCTTCACGGCGTCAGCCTGAAAGTGCCGAAGGGTAGCATCGTCACGTTGATCGGCGCCAACGGGGCGGGGAAATCCACGACACTGCGCGCTCTATCCGGATTGGTGAAATCCACGGCCGGTTCGATCCAGTATGACGGTGAGGAGATCGCCAAAGTACCGGCGCACAAGATCGTCGGGCGCGGGCTTTGTCATGTGCCGGAAGGACGGATGATTTTCGCCAACCTGACGGTGCATGAGAACCTGAAGATGGGCGCGTATCTCCAGCACGACCGCAAGTGGATCGCAGAGCAGACCGAGTATGTCTTCTGCCTGTTTCCCCGGTTGAAGGAACGCGAGAATCAATCCGCCGGCACTCTATCCGGAGGCGAACAGCAAATGTTAGCCATCGGCCGCGCGCTGCTGAGCAAGCCGAAGTTCCTCATGCTCGATGAGCCGTCGCTGGGTATTGCTCCTCTGCTGGTGAAATCCATCTTCGAGCGCATCGTGGAGATCAACCGCGAGCAGGGGCTTACGATTCTGCTCGTCGAGCAGAACGCGAACCTCGCGCTCGACATCTCCAGCTATGCCTACGTGCTGGAAACCGGGAAGATCCTGATCGAAGGCCCGTCCGCCGAGGTGAAGGCGGATCCGCAGGTGCAAGCAGCCTATCTCGGGGCGTAAACCGGGAGCGCGGAATTTATTCCGCGCGAACGGTTTGGCGCATGCTTTGCCACCCCGGCAGCAGGAATATCGAAATTCCCATGCTCAAAAGAATCCCGATCACGGCAACTGTCCCCAGGCTGACAAGTGCGTCGCTCGAAGAAAAAATCAGCGACCCAAACCCAATCACGTTTGAAGCGCCGCAGAACAACAGCGCCTTGCCGGTTCCCTGCCAGAGTTCCTTGAAATTCCCACCCGTACGCCGCAGGCTGAGCGTGACGTGGATGGCGTAGTCGATGCCCGTGCCTAGCAGAAGTGGCGTGGCCATCAGGTTGACGAAATTCCACTTCAGGCCGGTGACACTCATGATCGCAAGTAATAACAGCGTACTCAGCGCCATCGCAGACAAGGCCAGCCCGACATCGCCGGGCCGCCGGAAGATGGCGAACATCATGCCGACGAGCAGGATGAACATCGGCACCAGCATCCGGACCATGTCCTCCCTAACGAGCTTCGCGATGGCGGGTTTGAAGAGTTCCCACCCGCTCAGCCAGATGCCACCTCCGGTCATCGCCCGGAATTCCCCATACGCCGCTCCCGCCGGATCCACGCCGGCGGCGGGTTCCACGGAACCTAACAAATAGCCGCCACCGTCGCTGTTGCGGGAGAGAAACAGGCGCATCACTTCCTGCGCGGCCGGGGACTGAGGGAAGACCAGACCCGGTTCCGCAGCCTGGCGGGCGATGGCGTCCAACACCGTACGGCCGAGTGCGAGGCCCTGCTCGGCAAAACCTGCGGCGTCCGCCTCGCCAAGCAAGCGCTCGCGATTTTCAGCGAGACTTGCAAGCACCGGTCGGTTAGTTGCTTGCCGCGCGGCGTCCGGCCACCAGCCGTCGGGCAGCGAGGATTGTCCGATGATCCCGGACGCGGCGTCGATGCGGCGGCGGGCTTCGGTGAGCCGCGCGAGCATTTCCGCATCGGATCCCGCTTCGATGATCAGGCCGAGCGAGTTCCCGCTGTGGGCGGGGAAGGCCTTCTGGATGTGCTCGAAAGTTTCCATCGCCTCGCTGTTCCGCGGGCGCATGATCTTGGAGCTGAACTCGGCTTCCGGCATGCCGTGGATGAGTAAAACCGCCACCGCGACGAGTGACATGCTTCCGGTAATCGTCCACGACAACTTCCCGCGCGGCAGGATTTTGCCGGAGCCGCGCGCCGGTTGGCGATCGACACCGAACTTCGCCACGAAGGGCAGGTAAACCACGAGCATCAGCACGGCCGCCGCACTGAGTCCGATGGCGACGATGCTTCCTAACTGCGCCATGCCCGGCAGCCCGCCGAGGTTGAGGGCGAGGAAAACTACCGTGGTGGTGAGTGCGCCGAACGCCACCGGTTTGCCACAAGCCCTGAGCAGCGCCTTGCGGTCATGCCCCGCGACTTTCGCTTCCTGACAAATCACCAGCCCGTAATCCACCGAAAGGCCGATGAGGATTTCAATCGAGCTCAATGCCATGATGCTGAGCTCGCCATATAGCCAGCCTGCGACACCCAGCGCCACGGCGAAAACCAGGATCAGGATTCCCGTCAGGCCTAGCAGCAAGCTGAAACGCCGCTGCATCCACCAGAACAGAAGGCCTATCAGCCCGAGCGTGATGCCGATGGAGCCGCTCAGATCCTTTTCCATGGCCGTGCCGATTTCCGAGGAAAACGCCGGTTCGCCGGTGAAGCGGACTCTCAGCCCGCTGCCATCCGCCTTCTGCCAGTCGGCCACGGCCGTGCGGAGTTTTCCCAACCAGATTTCCGCTTCGCGATAGCCCTCCATCGGGGCGGGCGCGTCGACGAATAACAGATGGGATCGCCCATCCCCGCTTTCGAATGCCTCTCCGGCCTGACCGGACGAACCCATCAACGACTGGACCACAGGATGATTGAGGAAGCCGAACGGATCGTTCGCAAGCATGACCATGTCCATGCCTTCCATCGATGTCGCGACGCGGGCCAGTGAGGCTTTCACGGTCGCTTCCGAGTTGGCGGGAGAGAGGCGTTCCGCTAGGGCGCGGGTCACCGCCGGATCACCGTTGAGCCAGACGTAGGCTAGCAGCTCGGCGATGCCTTCCGGATCTTCGTTCCAGCGCGGCTTCCAGCGCGCTTGTTTGACGAGGTTTTGTTGTTCGAGCGATTTCCCGAGTGACTCGGCCGCGGCGGAGAGCGCGCCGACATCCTCCTCGCCACCTTCGATGACGAGGATCAATTCGTCATCGCGGGAGAACGCGTCGTGGTATGCTTTGAGGCCTTTCACCTCCGGAAGTTCGCCGGGCAGCATCGAGAGGATGTCCGTGTCGAATCGGAGCCGCGTCAGCCCGAAGGTCGCGAACAGAATCGCGGCGACGAGGATGAACGGAACTGCCATGCGGCGCAACATGCCCGGACTCAAGCGGGATTTCTACGCAGCCGCAATGCATGAAAATCGGCAGAATCACCTGGGAGAACTATCGCGGAGAACACTTCGGTGAATCAAAGTGATGCCGCGGCGCGCAGGCGTTACTTGTTGGATTTCAGGACCGGCCTCCACTCCGGTTTGTGTTGAGGAGTTTCCGCGGGCGGGCGGCGGAAATGGAAATCAAGTCATGCAGCACGCGGATCGCCCACCGCGCGCTGGAGCACCAGGCGGGTGGACATGAAGATCCGGTGGTCGGGCCTATTCGGGAGGAACGGAATCCTTGATTTTCTCAGCTGCGTTTCCGGCGGCTTTTGCTGCGTCTTCGAGGGCTTTTGCGGCCGCTTCCTTGGTGGCGTCGGAGGCATCCTCGATCTTGTGTTTCGTCGCTTCGGTGGCATCGGCCATTTTTTCCTTCGCGGTCTCGGTGGCGTCCGCCATTTTTTCCTTGGCCACTGCGGTCGCGGTTTTGGCTTCGGCCTTTGCGGCTTCCATCTTCTCACCGGCAGCGTCTTTCATTTCGTTCATGCCTTCCGCCACTTTTTCCGCACCGGCGTTCATCTTTTCGCTGGCGGTTTCCGTGGCGGCATCGATTTTCTCCCCGGTCGTCTTGGCGGTTTGATCGCAGGCGACCAGAAACAGGGGTAGGGCGAGTGTGGGAATCAGGTGTTTGGTTTTCATCGTGTTCGGGGGTTGATTTGCTTCCGGCCGTTCTGGCAAGAACCAACCCATAAGATAGAAAGAATCCAACAGTTGTCAAAACGAGGATTTTCCCGATCCGAACCACCGGATTTGGGGATTTACGCCGCACGGTGTCCTGTCAGGATCCGCGGCGTGCACCCACCTGAGAAACGCCTTGCCGGCATCCTGATTCCCGCCTTTTCTCCCCGTCGCGATGGCGACCTCGGAATCGGCGACACACTCGCCCTGCGGGAATGGATCGACTGGGCGGCCGAGCACCAGGTGGGATTCATCCAGCTTCTGCCGATCAATGAAAACGGTATGGAGGAGAGCCCCTACAGCGCGATTTCCTCGGTGGCCTTGGATCCCATTTACCTCGCCTGCGAAGTCTCGCAGATTCCCGGACTGGAAAAGTCCGACATCGCCAACGCCCGCGAGCGCCTCAAAGCCGCGTTGCAATCCCCGCTGGTGAACTATCCGGCAGTCCGCGGGGCAAAACGCACCCTGTTGGAGCTCGCGTGGTCCAGATTCGACAAGGCGGACAAGGCGCTGGCGAGGGATTTCAGGAACTTCCGGAAAGCGGAGGACGAGTGGTTGGGCGACTACTGCCTGTTCCGCTATCTGATGGAACTGCATGGTGAGGAGAAGAGCTGGAACCACTGGCCGGAGTCGTGCAGCAACCCGCAGCGGGCGCGGGAGTTTCTGGAAAAGCGGCGCGCCATCGATGCGGAGACGGTGGACTATCGACTGGGTTTTTTCGCCTTCGTCCAGTGGCTGTGTTTCCGCCAGTGGCTGGAAGTGCGCGCCCATGCAGATGCCCGCGGGGTGAAACTGATGGGCGACGTGCCGATCGGCATCAGCTGGCATTCGTGCGACGTGTTTTTCGCGCGCAATGAATTCCACCTCGACTGGTGCGGCGGCTCGCCACCGGAAGGCATGGGGCAGGCGGATTCGTTTTTCCAACAATGGGGCCAGAACTGGGGGATTCCACTCTACCGGTGGGATCACATGCAGGCGAACGGATTCGTCTGGTGGAAAAAGCGCATCGCGCGGCTGACGCGGATCTTCCAGATTTTCCGGCTCGACCACATCCTCGGATTCTATCGGATCTACGCGTTCCCGTGGCTACCGGATCGCAACCGGGAGTTCATCGGCCTCAGTCACGAGCAGGCCGCCGAAATCAACGGCGGGCGCCTCCCCCGCTGGTTCCTGCGGCCGGACGACACGGTGGAAAACAAGGCTGCGAACCGCGACGACGGCGATGTCCGGCTGCGCGCCATCCTGGAGGCAGCCAAGGGCGCGGAAGTCATCGCCGAAGACCTCGGTTGGGTGCCGGAATACGTCCGCCCTCATCTAGCCGATCTGGGAATCACCGGCTTCCGGATTCCCCACTGGGATTGCAACGAGCACGGCCACCCGACGCCCGGAAACGCGTTTCCGGAAAATTCCTTCGCCACCTACTCGACCCACGACCACCAGCCGGTCAACGGCATTTGGAACTGCTGCCTGCACGCCATCCAACAGCATCACGAGTTTCCCACCGAACAAAGCGGCTGGTCGGTCGGCGGCGCGCACAACACGCTGCGCATCCTCTCCGAGTTCGCCGGCATCCCGATCCCGCACCACTCGTCGTGGCCACCCTATACCGAGGGGATTAAACTGCGGCTCATCAAATCGCTCCTGTCATCCAACTCCCGATACGCCGTGCTGATGGTCACCGAGCTCTTCGACCTTGGTCAACAGATCAACCACCCGGGCACCACGGATGGTGAAAACTGGCGCTTCCGCTTGCCTTGGACTCTAGCGGACATCCGGTCGAGTCCGCAGCTGAGTGGCGATGGAAACAAACTCGCAGCCATCATCAGCATCACCCGCCGGGGGTGAGCGGGTTGGTTTTGTCGGCGTGTTACCGGGCTTTTTCCGTTAGGGGAGAGGGAGGCGGTTCCGTTTGGCGGAGCGATGCGGATGACTTCGTCGCTCCACCGGCTTTCCGGGTGGTTGGGGCGGAGGGCACGGTTGGGGACTGCGCAGTTCCTCCCTGAGGTGAGGAGCACGATATGGACTTCGCGCTGGAGTTAGAGTTTCACTGTGGACAAGAGCATTTCCTAGCCACCCGGCGTCCAACCATCCATTCTTCCGCCAGACTCAATTCCCCCTCCCCTCATGCACCACCTGCTCCTGCGTCTTGCCCTTTTCCCGATCTTCGCGCCCGTGGCGGATGCGGCACTCACGATCACCATCGCTCCGGATGGCACGGGCAGCACCACGTATTCCTTCAACCAGCCGGCTTCGAATCCGACGCTTCCCACCGCACAGGTGCTATCCAGCAGCTTCCGGCTGGAGTTGCCGCCGGGGATGTTCGCCCCGATCGTCGCTGGAGGACCCGGATCCAGCGACACTTTTGGCATCTTCGACCTCATCGCCCGGTTTCAGGATGCAGGGTCGGGCTTCTTCTACGATGTGACGGGACTTCAGCTTGCCGCGGATTTGTCCTCCGCATTCTTTGGATTCGACCGAGCGTTTTCGCAAGCACCTGGACAAACGTCCTCGCAGTTCGTGCTGACTCCCGGGCCGCCGGGCGTATTGCAAATCGCGCCGGAGGCCTTGGTGGAGGGTTCATATTCCAACGGTTCGCTCCTGTTCGGCACGGTGACGGTGAACGTGGTTCCGGAACCCTCCGTCCTGTCGCTGCTCCTGCTGAGCACCGCAGCGCTGATGGGACGCCGCCGCACGACGGCATGAGCAGGGCTAATCCTCCGGATGTCGGGAATTTTTTTCCAGTGAGCAGGGCTGGACCCGCTTGGTATGGCCAGTGCTGTTTCCGGAGTAAGCCGCAAAGCCTGCTCCACCTCAAAGCTTCATGACCACCCACGCCCCAGTTCTCGAACTTTTCAAGCTCACCAAGGCCTATCCCTCGGCCAAGGGACCTGCCGTGATCGTGAAAGACTTCACCCTGAACTTCGCCGCCGGCGAGTTCATCACCCTCATCGGCCACTCCGGATGCGGGAAATCCACCGTGCTCTCGATGGTCGCCGGACTCACCGACATCACCGGCGGCGGCATGATCCTCGCCGGCAAGGAAACCAACGAAGCCGGCCCCGACCGCGGCGTGGTCTTCCAGTCGCCCTGCCTGCTGCCGTGGATGACTGCTTTTGAAAACGTCATGCTCGGCGTGAACCAGGTTTACTTCACCGCTTCCAAACAGGAACGCCGCGAACTCGCCGAATATTACCTCACCGTCGTCGGCCTCGGCGATGCCATGCACAAGTTCCCCGGCGATCTCTCCCAAGGCATGCGCCAGCGCGTCGGCATCGCCCGTGCCTTCGCCCTGCAGCCGAAGATGCTGCTGCTCGACGAACCCTTCGGCATGCTCGATTCCTTCACCAAGATGGAGCTCCAGGAAGTGCTGCTCGACCTCTGGCGCCGAAACAAACTCACCACCCTCATGGTCACCCACGACGTGGACGAGGCGATTTTCCTCTCCGACCGCGTCGTCATGATGACCGACGGCCCCGAGGCGGAAGTGGGTGACATCCTCACCATCCCGTTCGCCCGCCCCCGCATCCGCGCCGAGGTCATGTCGGATCCGCGCTATCTGGAAATCCGCAACCACCTGCTCACCTTCCTCAACGAGCGCTCGCACCTCCGGCCCAGTCGGATCAACCCTCCGCATCCGGCTCAAGTCGAGGCCGGGTCGGGGTTCGAGTCATCCGCTGGAGTGAGGGTTCCCAGTCACTGAGGTGAATACCGCCCCCCCGAATGCATCCGGGGAATGGATAGACCAAGCGCGGAATGACCTGTCGATTTCCCCAACTTGCACTTTGCTTGTACATCCACGGCTTCCCTTACGAGTGCGCCTGGTAAGGGCCGTCGCTTGGCGTGATAGGAACAGCAGGGAGACTACCAAGGGCGGATTTTCCGCCGCTCCCCTGCTGCACGAAAACTTCAACACCACCGCCATTTTGATAAGTGTGCGAATCCCGTTCGCAACCAAATGGTTTGAAAAAGTGGCCCGAGACGGATTTGAACCGCCGACACGTGAATTTTCAATCCACTGCTCTACCGACTGAGCTATCGGGCCTTTATCTCCAACGCCCTTTCGGGCGGACCGGGAGTAAGAGTGTCCCCGCAGGATTTGACAACCGGAAAATCAACCGATTCCGGATTTTTCGCAGCCTTGCCACGGCGGCCACTTTGGACCCTGGCGGCGAGCAGGAAATGCGGAGCGGTTCTGTAAAGGTGCGTAGCCAGCTCCATGCCCCGCACCTAGCGTCATTCCACATGCACCAACGCCTGATTCCGGACGCTGCGGATCCTTTCGCCACCCGACCTTTCCTCGTTTTCTGGGAGCTGACCCGGGCCTGCGCGCTTGCATGCAGCCATTGCCGGGCCACCGCCCAGCACCGCCGGGACCCTTCCGAGCTATCCACCCGCGAGGCATTCGACCTCGTCGATGAACTCGCCGATCTCGCCCCGCCGATGCTCATTCTTACCGGCGGCGACCCGATGATGCGGCCGGATGTGTTGGAAATCGCCGCCCGCGCCTCCGCCACCGGCATCCGCGTCGGCCTCAGCCCTTCCGCCACCGCTCGACTGGTCCATTACGATTTCGACAAAATCCGCGCGGCCGGCATCGACCGGATGTCGCTGAGCCTCGATGGAGCC
>JBGSTM010000015.1:0-1780 GCA_041736495.1 Akkermansiaceae bacterium | reverse complement strand
GATGCGCCCCAGCGCGGCATCCCAGGCACCGGCTTTGGTTTCGATTTCCAACGCGCAGAGCAGCAGCGAGGGCACGTCACCCGCAGCCTTCAAACCGGCTTCGATCGATGCGCACGCTTCCCGGGTCTTACCCGTCTGAGCTTGGCAGGTGGCCAACTCCACGATCAGATCCGGTTGTGGCACGGTCGAAAGATCCACTGCCCGTTGGAAATCGGCGGCTGCCTCGGCTGGCCGGCCCAGTTTCACCAGAACCCGGCCGCGGGTGCTGAGCGCGTCCTGGTGGCGGGGACTGGCTGCCAGAAAGACATCGAGCACCTTCTTCGCCTCCTCAGCCTTGCCCGCAAGATGGAGCGCGAAACCCCGCAGGAAATCTGTCGGATAAACCGAAGGCGCGAGACGCTCGACGAGTTTGATCTCCCTGATGCAGGCACGCCAATCCTCGTGCCCCGCATGTGCCTCGGCCAGCTTGTAGCGGAGCGCGGCGTCATTCGGATTGCGCTGCAATTCCGCCGAGAGCGCCGCGACCACATCGTGGTAGGCTCCGTGGCCGTAGGACCGTCCCGCTAGAAGTAATGAAGCGATGACAAGCGCCTGCAGCATCCGCCGAATGATCAAACCGAAGTAAGTGCCGGTCGAACGACCAGTAACAGCTTCCAAACAACGACAGACTGATATTACTTGCAACAAACTGCCGCGAAACTGGAGAGACAATTTCCATCCCGCAACTGGTCGCTTGTGAACATTCCGCCATAATTCCGATCCACCTTCCTCCGGAAATCCTATGCCGTGCGATGGCAGCAAAACGTGGCTGCCTTCTCCAGAGTGCTCTAGCGATCACTGGATGGCATATTCGCCATCGACCGATACAGAGTCGTTCATGGGGTGGTTTTCGAGGCTGGTTTGCTAGCTTCCTTAGCGGCGGCGAGGACTTTTTCCGGATCGAGGCGGACCTTGTAGTTTTCGTTCACGTAGGCGAAGCGGATGATGCCCTCCCGGTCCACGATGAAGACCGCCGGATGAGGAAGCATGTGGTGCTTTTCCCCGGATGCGGCTTCGAGATCGATGTTGTAGCCTTTGTATTTTTCCAGCGTCTCATCGGAAACGGTGAAGGTGATGCCGAACGCGTTCGCCGCGTCCATCTTGCTGTCGGAGAGCAGGGTGTATTTGAGTTTTTCCCGACCGGGAGTGGCAGCGAGCTTGGACGGCTGGTCGGTGCTGATTGCAAAAATCGAGTATCCTTGGTCGCGGAGTTTCCCCTCAATCTCCATCATCGCGGAGAGGTGCTTGGTGCAATACGGGCACCAGCCGCCGCGATAGAAAAGAATCACAGCGGGCTCGGATTTGAGGGCCGCGGCGAGCGTGACGGGGGCGTCCTTCTCGGTGCGGACGGTCACATCGGGCAGGCGTGCGCCGGAAGCGAGGGGTTCCGCCGCGCCGACGAGCACGGCACTGGCTAACAGGATGATGGCTGGGATGGCTTTCATGGTCTGGCAGTTTACCCGCATTTCTCCGGTCTGCCACCGGAAAGGCGGTGGGTGGGACGTCAAGTGATCAGCGGGCGAAGGAGTTCCGGAGATTCATGGGAAACCAGAAGCAGTGTTTGCTCCCCGGCGGCCCAAGTGGCGAGCGTGAGGTCGCCGTCACGGGTGAATTCGGGGGCGGCTCCGGGAGTCGGTGGATTGACGAGTCCGGAGGACGGTGTGGTGTAGAGATGGAGTTGGCTCATGTCCGGCAGGAGGAAACATTCCAGGCTAACAGGGTGCCCGTCGATGTCGTAGAG
>JBGSTM010000008.1:0-2035 GCA_041736495.1 Akkermansiaceae bacterium | reverse complement strand
CGATCCCGAGAAACTCGCCTCGCTCGGCATCACGCCGACGGATATTTCCAACGCGATCAAGGAGCAGAACGCGCAGTCGCCCGCCGGCCGGATCGGTGCCGAGCCCGCGCCACCGGGGCAGGAAAGCCAGTTCAACGTCCGTGCGCTCGGCCTGCTGAAGGATCCCAAGGAATTCGAGGAAATCATCATCCGCGCCAGCGCGGACGGCAAGCAGGTGAAGATCCGGGACGTCGGCCGTGTGGAACTCGGAGCAATGACCTACGATCTCCGCGCCCGTCTGAACAAAGCCCCGGCCGGCGCGCTCGGCGTCTATCTGGCACCGGGGGCCAACGCCCTGGAAACGGCGGACAACGTGAAGAAAATCCTCGAGGAGGCGAAACTCCGCTTCCCGCCGGACATGGCCTACGAGATCACGCTCGACTCCACCCTGCCGATCAAGGCCTCGATGGAATCCATCGTCCACACCCTGTTCGAGGCGATCATCCTCGTGCTCATCGTGGTTTACATCTTCCTGCAAAGCTTCCGTGCCACCATCATCCCGATGCTCACGGTGCCGGTCTCGCTGCTAGGGGTTTTCATCGCTTTCCCGATGCTCGGTTTCAGCGTCAACACGCTGACGATGTTCGGGCTGGTGCTCGCCATCGGCATTGTCGTGGACGACGCCATCGTCGTCGTCGAGGCCGTGCAGCACCACATCGAACACGGTCTATCACCCGTCGATGCCACGCGCAAGGCGATGCAGGAAGTGTCCGGGCCGGTGGTGGCCATCGCGCTGATTCTCTGTGCGGTGTTCGTGCCCGTCGCCTTCATGGGTGGCGTGACTGGCCGGCTTTATCAGCAGTTTGCCATCACCATCGCGGTCTCGGTCATTTTCTCCGCGATCAACGCTCTAACGCTCAGCCCCGCGCTGTCCGCACTCTTGCTGCGCAAGCCGACTCCCGGAAAAGGCCCGATCGCCTGGTTCTTCAGGAAGTTCAACGCGTTCTTCGACTGGGTCATCGACCGCTACGGCAGGATCGTCGGCGGCCTGACGCGCAAGGCCACGTTTTCCATGCTGCTGCTGGTCATCGTCTGCGGCGGCATCTGGGGTCTCGGCAAGGTCGTTCCCGGCGGATTCATTCCGGACGAGGACAAGGGCTATCTGTTTGTATCCATCGAACTTCCGGAAGGAGCCTCGCTGCAACGCTCGGATGAAGTGCTCAAGCAGGTGGAGGAAATCGTCGGCAACACCCACGGCGTGCGTTCCGCCCTCGCCCTGAGCGGCATGAACATCCTGAACAACCTAAACGTGCCGAATGCCGCGCTGATGTTCATCGGCCTCGAGGACTGGGAAGAGCGCTCGACTCCCGAGCTCCATGCCAAGGCAATCGCCGCCGAATGGAACAAGAAGTTCGCCGCGATTCCCGCGGCGCGCGTTTTCGCCTTCGGCCCACCGGCCCTACCCGGATATGGCAACGTTTCCGGCTTCACCATGCAGCTTCAGGACCGCTCCGGCGGAACCGTCGAAGACCTCGCCGCCATGGTCGGACAAGTCCAGGCCGCCGCCACCCAGCGTCCCGAAATCGGCCGCTTGAGCACGACGTTCAATCCGGTGACACCGCAAGTGCGGGTCGAGCTCGACCGCGAGAAAGCCCGCACGCTCGGCGTCCCGGTGGACAGTGTCTTCCAAACCCTGCAAGCCTATCTGAGCGGCCTTTATGTGAACGACTTCGTGAAATTCGGCCGGGTATACAAGGTCTTCCTCCAGGCGGAACCGGAATACACCAGCAAGCCGGACGACATTGGGAAATTCTACGTCCGCAACAACGCCGGCGGCATGGTCCCGCTCAGCACGCTGGTGAGTGTGAGCAAGGTGTCCGGGCCCAACTTCGTCACGCGTTTCAACCTGTATCGTTCCGCCGAGATGATGGGCGCGCCCGCGCCGGGATTCAGCTCCGCCCAGGCACTCAAGGCGATGGAGGAAGTCATGGCCACCATGCCGTCCAACGTCGGCTACGAGTGGTCCGGCCTCACGCTTCAGGAAAAGAAATCCGAA
>JBGSTM010000004.1:0-5466 GCA_041736495.1 Akkermansiaceae bacterium | reverse complement strand
GCCGACGCCGGAACCAAACGCCTCGCCAACGAAATCCTGCCGGGCGACGACAGCACCTCCACCATCTCGACTTCCGAGAAGGAAGAGTGATCACGCATGCCTCAGGCATTCCTGCCTGTCCTTCCTCTCGCTCGAAATCAGATCCAATTCCGATTTGATTTTTTCCCGGCAGCGTTCACAAGCTCCGGGCATGGCGAAAGCGAAGGATGAAAACCGGGTGGTGGTGAAGGTGTTTCTCTATGGGATCCAGCCGCAGATTTGGCGGCGGTTTTCCATTTCCTCGGAGATCACCTTCATCCAGTTCAGCGACGCCGTGCAGTCGGTGATGGGCTGGGACAACAAGAGCCCGCACGAATTCCGCCACGGCAAGGGCAAGCGCCTCGTCGATGTCATCGGCCCGATCGGGCTGGAAGACCAGACTGCCGGCGAGTTCCAGGACGAGGCGGTGCTCACCGTGAAGGAATTCCTCGGAAAACGCCGCCTGCCGATCCGCATCCTCTACCGTTACGACTTCGCCGACGAATGGATCCACGAGATCGTCTTCGAAAAATGGACCGCCGGTGAAGGCGGCCCGGAAGTGCTCGAAGGCGCGCGCGCCTGCCCGCCGGAGGATTTCGGCGGCACCTTCCAATACATGCAGGCGCTGCACGGCGAGATCGAGTGGGCGCATCCGGGATATGATCCCGAGGCTTTTGATCCCAAGTTGGTGAGCTTCGAGCAGAAGAAGGCAGTGAAGAAACGGAAGTGACCAGCATGGGGCGCTGACTTCGATCGGCCAGGCTGGGGGAAGCAAAAAATTGACCCGGGGAGATCCAAGAGAACGCTCCCCGCGGTAAGAAGTTTGACCCTGAACCGGAGTTTGCTAAAAGCGAGCGGATGGAACGGGTGACGGCGATCTGGTCGGCAGTGTCCGGCGCGTGCTTGATGCTCGCGCTGATGCATCTCGTCATCTGGTTCCGCAACCGGAATTCGTGGGCGAACCTGTGGTTCTTCATCGCCACTCTCGGGGTCGTGGGACAGGCCGCCTGCGAGTTGGTGACCATGCACACCCAGTCGCCGGAAGTTTACGCGGCGGCGATTCGATACGCGCACTTGATTTACCTCCTGGTTGTGGCGGGCATCCTCGGCTTCGTCCACTGCCACTTCGGCACCGGCCGGATCAAATTGCTCGTGTTGGCGATCGGACTCCGTGTGCTGGCGGTCGTCGCGAATTTCACCACCGGCCAGAGCTTGCACGTGGCGGATGTCCGGAGCGTCAGGCATATGAGATTTCTCGGCGATACCGTGACCGTGCTCGGCGACTGGGTTCCGAACCGCTGGGTGATGCTGGGGCAGTTTTCCTCGCTGGTGATGCTGGTCTATCTGGTGGATGCATCCCTGCGCTTGTGGCGGACCGGATCCAACGAGGGAAAACGCCGCGCGCTCCTGCTTGGCAGCAGCCTCTCTTTTTTCATCATCTCCGCCTCGGTCCAGGCCGGGCTGGTGGCGACAGGTGTCTTGAAAATGCCGTTTTTTGTCAGTCTGCCGTTTCTCGGCATCGTGTTCGTGATGGGCTACGAGTTGAGCCGCGACGTGCTGAGGGCGGCTCACTTGGCAAGCGACCTGAATGTTAGTAAGGAGCGCCTCCGGCAAGCGGCCGCCGCCGCGAACCTGGCGCTTTGGGAATGGAACATCGGCACGGACCGCATCTGGGTTTCCGACGAGGGAAGGAAACTTTACGGAGTGGACCCGCAGGAGAATCTCGATTTCGAACGTTTCGGCGCGACGTTGCATCCGGACGACCGGGAAGTCGTTAGACTGGCGGTTAAAAAGGCAATCACCGGGCCCGAACCTTACAAGGTGAAACACCGGGTGATGCTCCCCGACGGCGAAGTGGGTTGGATCGCGGCGGAGGGCCGGGTCGAGCGGGATGCGGATGGCCGGGCCATCATGCTGCGCGGCGTTTCCCTGGACATCACCGACCGCCAGCGCGCGGAACTGGAATCCGCCCGCCAGCAACGGGAACTCGCCCACCTCTCACGCATCAGCATCCTCGGAGAGCTGGCCGGTGCCCTTGCCCACGAGCTGAACCAACCGCTCACCGCCATCCTTGGCAACGCCCAAGTCGGCAGCGGCAGCCTGCGGACCACACCACCCGACCTGGCCGAAATAGCCGCCATCCTCAACGACATCGCGGACGACGCGAAACGCGCCGGCGGCATCATCCACGGCATGCGCGCGATGTTCAAAAAAGACGCCGTCGCGGATCCCCGGCCGGTGGACCTGAACGAAGCGGTGACCCAGGTGCTGCATTTGCTGCACAGCGAGATCGTGAGCCGCAAGGTGAAGCTCGAAACCCACTTGGAACCCGGCCTGCCACCCGTCAGCGCGGGCCGGGTGGAAATCCAGCAGGTGCTGATCAACCTCATTCTCAACGGACTGGACGCGATAAAGGGCATGCCGCGGGAAAGGCGTATCGACATCGCCACCGGCCGGATCGAGGACCACATCCGGATCACCGTGCGGGACCACGGCCCGGGAATCGCCGGAGACATGCTGGAGCGGCTTTTCGAGCCGTTTGTCACCACCAAAACAGGCGGCCTCGGGCTCGGCCTCGCGATCAGCCGGAACATCGTCCAGAGTTTCCACGGAGACCTGCGTGCGGAAAACCATCCCGACGGCGGCGCGCGGTTTCATATCATCCTGCCGATTCCACTGGACGGAAAATGCCTTGCCAGTAACAGGCGGGAAGGCGCATTTTGAAATCAGGTAATTCTCCCGATGCCCACCTCTCCGTCATCCGCGCCGACTGTTTTCATCATCGATGACGACTCTTCGGTGTGCCGGTTCCTGTCGCGACTCATCCGGCAGGCAGGCTTGGAGGCGCGGACTTTTCCATCGGCGGAAGCGTTCCTGCAATCCCGCACCGGGCCGGTTTTTCATCCCGCTTGTCTGGTGCTGGACCTGCAGATGCCCGGGATCGGCGGGCTTGAGTTGCAACGCGAACTCGCCACCGATCCCGCCCCGTGCCCGGTCATCTTCATCAGCGGCAATGGCGATATTCCCACCACCGTGCGGGCCATGAAACAGGGCGCGGTGACTTTCCTCACCAAACCCTTCGAGACCGCCGACCTGCTCAGCGCCGTGAGCGAGGCACTCGACCTTCACCGCGCGTTGTTGGATTCAGTCTCGGAGGTCAGCGACATTCGCAGAAAAATCACCCGCCTCACCGATCGCGAGCGGGAAGTCATGGCCTGGGTGATCAGCGGCGCCCTGAACAAACAGATCGCCGCGGAACTCGGCATCGCGGAGCAAACCGTCAAGCTCCACCGCGGCCGTGTCACCGACAAGATGGGCGCCGTTTCCGTCGCGGAACTGGTGCGTCTCTGTGCCACTGCGCGCTTCGAGCCGGCGTGTAGTACCAAGGTCCAGTAGCCGGGATCCAGGCATTCTGCCAGCGTCGCCCCACGCCATGCCACCCACCCGCCCGATCATCTTCATCATCGACGACGACACCAGCGTGCGCCGCGCGCTGGGCCGCGTGATGACCCAGGGCGGGATGGATTGGGAAGCCTACGACTCGGCCGAATCCTTCCTCGCCACCGCGCATCCGGAGGCGTGCGGCTGCATCGTCACCGACATGACCATGCCCGGCATGAGCGGACTTGATTTGAAAAAACAACTCAACGCCACCCGCCACCCGTTGCCAGTCGTATTCCTCACCGCCCACGATTCCGAGGAAACCCGCGCTGCCGCCCGCGAAGCCGGAGCCGCCGCCTATTTCCGCAAGCCCGTGGACATCCAAGCGCTGCTCGACGCCGTCCGCTGGGCGCTCCAACAACCCGCGCCGAAGGGCATGCCGTGATCCCTCTCTCCCACCGAAAACACCATGAAAGCAACAAGCCACCTCATCGCGCTCGCCCTCGGGCTGGCGCTCGTCTGCCCCGCCTTCGGGCAGCAGAAGAAACCCAACATCCTCGTCATCTGGGGCGACGACATCGGCACCTGGAACATCAGCCACAACAACCGCGGCATGATGGGCTACAAGACACCTAACATCGACCGCGTCGCCAAGGCAGGCGTCGGCTTCACCGACTACTACGCGCAGCAGAGCTGCACTGCGGGCCGCGCCGCCTTCATCAGCGGGTCCGTGCCCGTGCGCAGTGGCATGACCAAAGTCGGCATGCCCGGCGCGGCCGAAGGCTGGCAGAAGACCGACGTGACGATGGCCACGGTTCTGAAAAGCCAGGGCTATGCCACCGGCCAATTCGGCAAGAACCACCAGGGCGACCGCGACGAGCACCTACCCACCCTGCACGGCTTCGACGAGTTTTTCGGCAGCCTCTATCACCTCAACGCCGAGGAAGAACCGGAAAATGAAGACTACCCCGGAGACATGGTTCTGGCCAACGGCAAGACCTTCCGGGAATTCTTCGGCCCGCGTGGCCTCATCAAGTCCAAGGCAGATGGAAAAGGTGGCCAGACCATCGAAAATCTTGGCCCGCTGACCAAGAAGCACATGGAGACCATCGACGATGAAACGAATGCCGCCGCCAAGGACTTCATCAAGCGCCAGGTCGAGGATGGGAAACCCTTCTTCTGTTGGTGGAACGCCACGCGCATGCACTTCCGTACCCACGTGAGGGCGGAGAACCGCCACAAGGGCAATGATGAATACACCGACGGCATGATCGAGCACGACGCCCTCGTCGGCCAACTCCTCGACCTGGTGGACGAACTCGGCATCGACGACAACACCATCGTCATGTATTCCACCGACAACGGCCCGCACTACAACACCTGGCCCGATGCCGGCACCACACCCTTCCACGGCGAGAAAAACTCGAACTGGGAAGGCGCTTTCCGCGTGCCTTGTTTCATCAAATGGCCCGGCCACTTCCCAGCGGACGTCACGCTCAATGGCATCGTCTCGCACGAAGACTGGCTGCCCACCTTCGCCGCAGCCGCCGGCAATCCTAACATCAAGGAACAACTCCTCAAGGGCGCCGACCTCAACGGCCGCCACTACAAGAATCACATCGACGGCTACGACATGACCGATTACCTCAGCGGCAAGACCGACAAGTCGCCCCGCCACGAGTTCATCTACGTGGGTGACGACGGCGACGTAATGTCCATCCGCTATGACGACTGGAAGGCGACCTACCTAGAAAACCGAGCGAAGCAACTGCAAGTCTGGCGCGAACCGCTCGTCCACCTGCGCCTGCCGCTGCTCTTCAACCTGCGCCGCGACCCGTTCGAGAAAGCCTACGAGAACTCGAACACCTATCACGACTGGATGATTGACCGCGCTTATGTGCTTGGACCCATGCAGGTGGTGGCCAGTAAGTTCCTCATGACCATGAAGGAGTTTCCGCCCAGCCAGAAGCCGGGTGACTGGAGCCTAGAGTCACTTGAGAAGCAGATCAAGTCAATGACCAGCAGCGACTGATAAATTCGAAATGACCGGGGTGTCGTCGGTAACGG
>JBGSTM010000359.1:0-2301 GCA_041736495.1 Akkermansiaceae bacterium | reverse complement strand
GAGTTTTCCCGCCAGCGCCTGCACGCCGGAAAACCCCTCCGCCGCCCGCCGCCGCATGAGCCAGGCGACGGCGGCGAGCATCAGAACCAGCCATTGCCCGCCGATCAGGATGGCGAGGAAAAGCGTGACATGGATCCCGCCCCGCTCGCGGTCGAGCATCCCGAGAGTCGCTGAAATCCCGCACAAAAACATCAGCAGCGAAAGCCCACCAGTCACCACGGCGAGCGCGGACGTGAATTTCCTCCCGGCGGAATTTGTCCCCATTTCGTCCAACCACACCCGCAATCCCGTGCGGCGCGCGGCAGCTCCTTCAAGTCCCCGGCTGGCGGAGATCACCGCGGTCCTGACCGTCGCCGGAGTGGCGGGCGATGATCCGGCCGCCTGCTCGAAATCGACCAGATCCTCCAATGTCCACCGCTGTAAGTCGTTGGCCATCGGGAACTGATCTACCCCTTCTTCGCGATCTGCTTGCGGAAAAGCGGGATGAGTTCGGCATCCATCCATGTGAAGGCCGCGGAGAGCCCGCCTTCGAGATAGAGCTTCCCGATCGACGCCTCCACCCGCGTCGGATTCCCGAATGCGCTCAGGAAGTCATTGGAAGTCAGGCGGGTGAACCACTCTCCATCCATCAATTTCCGTTCCCGGAGGACGTATTGGCGGGCGAAAAGCGCGAGCACGGCATCGCCGACCCATGCTGCTTCCCGTTCACTGCGGAGTTCTTCGTCTTTGCGGCTCACGCGGAGAGAATGCACGATCCTAGAGCGGCCGCACGATCTTTTGCAGGCGTTCCCGTTCGATCCGGTCGCGCAGCCGCGTTTCCGAATCCACGTCCCAATATCCCGGTTGAAGCTCGATGAAAACCGAGGAATACGGCAGCGCGGTATTCGTGCGGATGACCAGAACGTCGAAACTGCGGTTCGCATCCTCGATCAGCGTGATCAGCGATTGCTGGTCCAGCTCGGTCGGCACATGACCGTGAAGGGATTCCTTCACCTGCTTGCGGAGCTCGTCGATCCCCGGCGCGAAATCGTTTTCCACCGAGCGCACCTCCCGTGTCAGATAAATCTGCGGGCGGACGTTCTGGGTCTGCTCCAGCGTGTTGAGCACGTAGTCCAGCGCTTCCGGCACTCCCACCGCCGCCGTCACCTGGCGCAGCCCCGGCCGGTTGTGGGCGGGAAACGACGCTTCCGCGATGACAATCCAGTTCCGGTAGCCGAGCTGGCCTGACTGGCGGTTCACCGCGGCCTGCCAGGTGTGGCTTTCCTGCACGCCGCCGCAGCCAAATGACACCAGCGCCATTCCGAAAGCGAGTAAACCGCGACAAAAAACCATGAATTTCCATAGGCTCTGGACTCCCGGCTGTCAACGGGTTGCCAAGACTCATTTGATGTCGAAACCGCGGATTTTGTTAGTTCCTACGATTCCGTGCAATGTGCCTTTGACTCCCACGGCGGGAGCAACCACATTCCGCCCGCCATGGCGTTTGCCGATGTTTTCCCTGATCTTCTGAAGCGCCCCACGCCACTGATGCGGCGTTTTCTGCGGCTCGTTTCCGAAGAAACCGGCGGGTCCTTGGAGAATCTTGCCCGCCAAAGCCAGCAGCTCACGCGGCGGCATTTCGGCAAGACCATGCGGCTGTTCGCGCCGCTCTACGTTTCCAACGAATGCGTGAACAACTGCAGCTACTGCGGGTTCTCCCGCGACGCCGGGATTTTCCGGACCACGCTCACCGTGCCCCAGGTCGTCACCGAGGCGCGGCACCTGCATGGACTTGGATTCCGGAACGTGCTGCTTGTCGCCGGCGAGCATCCCAAGTTCGTCTCGGACGGCTACCTGCAGGACTGCCTGGGCGCGCTCAAGCCGTTCATCCCCACGCTCGCGCTCGAAGTCGGACCGATGGAGGACGACCAATATTCCGAAATTGTCGGCCACGGCGCGGAAGGCCTCGTCGTCTATCAGGAAACCTACCGTCGCGAGACCTATCAGCAGCTCCACACCGCCGGGCCGAAGAAGAATTTCAACTGGCGGCTCGACTGCCCGGAACGCGCCTACGCCGGCGGCTTCCGCCGCATCGGCATCGGCGCGTTGTTCGGCCTGGCCGATTGGAAACATGAGGCGCTGTCGCTCGCCGCGCACCTCGAATACCTTTACCGGCATTGCTGGAAGGCGCAGTTCTCTGTCGCTTTCCCTCGTATGAGGCCGTATGCCGGGAACTACCAATACGAGCCGGATCCGACCCGCTACCTGCCCGATGCCGCATTGCTACGCCTCGTCACCGCATTCCGGATCACGTTCCCCCAG
>JBGSTM010000355.1:0-13908 GCA_041736495.1 Akkermansiaceae bacterium | reverse complement strand
GTCGCGGGTGATGGCGTCCATCATCGCGTCGTTGAGATTTCCCGTGCCGAATCCCAGCACGGTCAGATAGATTCCGCCCTTTGCGCGCTCTCTGACGAGTTCGACGAGCGATTCCCTGCCGGTGACACCGACGTTGAAATCTCCGTCAGTGGCGAGGATCACGCGGTTCACCCCGCCATCGGTCTTCTCCTTCAACGCAAGTTCGTAAGCGCGTTTGATCCCCGCGCCGCCGTTGGTCGAGCCGCCGGCTTCGAGTTTTCCGAGAACTTTGAGCACGGTGGCACGGCCTTCCGCATCAAGGCGGGTGGACGGCAGCGCGACGCCTTCGGTGCCTGCGTAAACGACGATGGCCACTCGGTCGCGCTCGTCGAGCTGCTCCACCAGTGTCGCCACCGACTGCTTGAGCAGCGGCAGTTTGTCCGGGCTATGCATCGAGCCGGAAACATCGATCAGGAAGACGAGGTTCGAGACCGGGCGTTTGTTCGTCTCGATTTCACGGCCCTTGATCGCGACCCGGACGAGTTGGTGTTCCGGTGCCCAGGGACAAACCGCCAGCGTGGCACCCACGGCGAACGGCCCGTCGCCTTTCGGCTGTGCGTAATTGTATTTGAAGGCATTGATGCACTCTTCGATGCGCACCGCGTCCTTCGGAATCTCCCGCCCCTCACGGATCATTCGGCGGACATTACCGTATGAGGCGGTATCGACGTCGATGGAAAACGTCGACAGCGGATCCTGAGCAGGCGATTTCCACGGTTGGTCGATGAATTTGCCGTAGCGGTCACCGCTGACTTCATCCTTAGCGACATTTCGAGTAAGGTTGGAGTCACGTCCAAAACCTATGTTTCCCGCGGCCCTGGCTTCTCCGCTCGCGTTACCCGCAATCACCCTATCACCCGCCGGAGTCACGATGCGTGGTCGGGCATCGCGTGAGGACGGTTCCTCGTTGAGCGCAACCTCATTGCTCACGGGTCCGGATCGATCCGCCAAGTCGGCTCCGCCGGAACCCACTGCACTTTGAGCCTGCCTCATCGCCTGCAGTTTCGCTACGTCAGCTTCGAAATCGGTCTTCGCATCTGCATAATCCTGGGAATCCAACCCGCGCTTGATGGATTCCACCCGGGTGTCGTCGTTCATGGCCAAGGGGGCTACGGAACCGCGCGCACCTTGGTCTTCATCAACACCGGATTGGCCATAGAATGAATCCTGACCTTTGTAGACGATGCTCTTGGTCCTTACAATGGTGGCTAACACCTTGCGGCGCTCCTCGACTTTATCTTCCTGGTCGCGGATGGCCTTGCTCAGATCCCCCGACTCAGACCTGGTCATTACTCTCATCGCCTGCAACTTTTGCTGATCGGTTTCGAAATCTCGTTTCGCATCGACATAGTCCTGAGCAACAAGGCCATATTTGTTCAGGCGATTCGAGGCCACCTCCAACTGCGCCTGCAAGGTCTGCCGTAAGTTAACAACGCCTTCGTCGAGCTGGCGCTTCATCGTTTGGATCTGATCCCTTGCCGTCAAGACGGATGGATGACGATCACCCACCCCTTTGATCTTCAGGGTTTCAAGGTTGCGTTTCGCTTCGTTGTATTGCGGCAGTAAGTCCTTGATGACATTGTCAGGCAGATTCAACCCCGCCGCATAAACCATCAATTGCTCGTTGTCATACTTCAGCAGACTGTGGATCTGGCTTTCAAGCTGCATCTTTTCCTGTTCCAGTTCGTTGAATGTCTGAAAGGCAGTTCTCGCACCTTGGTCCCCATCAACACCGGATTGTCCATAGATGATTCCCTTGGTTCTCACGATGGTCGCCAAGACTTTCCGGCGCTCTTCGACTTTATCCTCCTGGTCGAGGATGGCCTTGTTGAGTTCCTGCAACTCCAACGCGGCTTTGACCTTGTTCTCTGCGGTATCTTTTCTGCCCCCCATGACGGCAATCGCGTTGGGATGGCGATTCTGGAATGAGGACCACAGGAAACCTCCCGCAGCAATGGCGAGACCTGCCGCGATGGCGATGCGCCCGTAGTGGTGGAAAGCCGGACGTTTCGCCGCGCGGATCGGCCCGGCATCCACCGCCACTTCGATTTGTTTGAGTAACGCCTCGTCGGGGGCGTGGGACTGCTCGCGGAGAAGTTCGTCGAGCAGGCGGTCTTCGGGAGAATTCGGATTCATGATGGGAAAATGGTTGGAAAGTCAGGAGTTGGATTCGAGGCACAGGCGGAGCGCCGAGCGGGCGCGTTCGAGGCGTTTTCGGAAAGTGGCGGGAGGAATGCCGAGCGCGGCGGACGCGCCATCTCCGTCGCGGTCCTCGTCGTAGTACGCGTGCACCGCGAGCGAGAGGGATTCGGGCAGTTTCGAGCGGCAGTCGGCGAGCCGGTCGAGCAGGCCTTCCTGCCCATCAAGAGCGCTCCACGCGCGGATCGACTCTTCAAGCCCCGCCAGATCGGTATCGCTGAGCACGACCTCGCGGCGATGCTTGCGACAGTCCTCACGCCATTTGTTACGGACGATTCCCCGCAGCCAGGAACCGAAATCGCGGGTGACATCGAAACGACCGATGGCCTGCCACGCCGCGACGAATGCATCCTGCACTAACTCGCGAGCCCGCTCGGGATGGCCGGCCAGCACCCGCGCGTAGGCCAGAAGCGGCTGGTGGTGGTCACGGATCAGTTCGGAGAATCGGGAGCGGTCCATGTCGGGTGGGGAATAGGCGACGGCGAGCGGTTTCATGGTTTTCACCACTTATTGATCTGGGGCCGTGCTTTTGTGACATCGAAATGAAAAGCCATTGCAAAAAACCCGTCCGCGAAAATCTTCGGTTTCGTCCGACGGATAGTCGGCTATGGCTTCCGCAAGTGAAAGTAATTCCCGTTCTGCGGGTGTCCGCTCTGACAGCGCGAGCGACCCCGGCACGGTGGCAATGGATTTTCACTAAAATTTCCGCCTGAGAAAGTTCAACCTCCCACCCCACGGAGACACCGCGCTCTCCCCGCAGACGACGGCCAGCAAAGCGCCAGGAGCCTCGAACGTCTGGCTTGGTACTTCTGCACCACCTTCTGGGTCGGGCACCGCAGGCTTTTCGAACTTCACTCCACGCCGATGTGACGGACCATGTATTCGCAAGGGGCCGAGGCGCTCGCCTGAGTGCGCGGGAGCCTGCCGGAATTTCTCCCAGTCGAGGAATGACCGGGGACCTAACCAAGCTCCGCCGGCCTGCCCATTAGGCCGCGGAATGGATGGACCCGTCCTTGATCACCAGAGTGCGGTCGCCGATTTTCGCGAGGTTTTGATCGTGGGTCACCACGACGAGTGTGACGTGATGCTCGGCCACCAGATCGAAGAGGATTTGCATCACCTCCCCGCTGTTTCGGGAGTCGAGATTTCCTGTCGGCTCGTCGGCGAAGAGGACTTTCGGCTGGTTGACGATGGCCCGGGCAATGGCGACGCGTTGCTGTTCGCCTCCGGAAAGCTCGGCGGGAAGGTGCTCCGCCCGGTCGCCGAGGCCGACGCGCTCCAGCGCCTTGATCGCGAGTTGGGTGGTGTCCTGGCCGGAAATGGCTCCGGGCACGGCGACGTTTTCCAGCGCGGTGAGTTCGGGTAGAAGATGATAGTTCTGAAACACATAGCCGATGCGCTGGTTCCGAAACCGCGCCTGCTCGCGGCGGCCAAGGGCGTAGAGGTCGGTGCCATCGATGTGGACGCTGCCTTTTTCCGGGTGTTCGAGACCGGCGAGCGTGTATAGCAACGTCGTCTTCCCCGCCCCGCTGGGGCCGCAGAGGAAGACCTTTTCGCCCCGGTGGATACTCAGGTCGATGCCGTGCAGCACCTCGATGGACTTGCGTCCGATGCGGTAGCTGCGGTGCAGGTCGATGGTTTCGATGATCGCGTCGCTCATGCCGGAGAACGTGTGGGAAGCCGTCTCACCACGCAAGCCCGGGAGTCGCGGTAAGTCTTGCAGCGAACCGCGGCGGCGGAATAATTCCCGTCATGCACATCGCCGAAGCCGGAAGCGCCCTGAGGGAAATTCTAAAAGACTCCCCTCGCCCGGTGGTGCTCGTTCCGACGATGGGTGCCTTCCATCCGGGCCACCTTTCGCTGATGCACCAAGCCCGGGAAATCGCCGGTGCGGACGGCACGGTGGTTGTCTCGATTTTCGTCAATCCCATCCAGTTCGACCGCCCCGGCGACCTCGCCGCCTATCCGCGGCCGATGGAGAGCGACCTTGCGGCCTGCGAGGCTGCCGGGGTGGACGTGGTGTTCACGCCGGTGGCGGATGCCATGTATTTCCCGGACCGATCCGTCACGGTGAGCGAGAACCTGCTGTCGCGCGGCCTTTGCGGCGCGACCCGAGCCGGACATTTCGACGGAGTGTGCACCGTGGTATTGAAATTATTCCTGCTAACGGGTTGCGACGCTGCCATTTTCGGTGAGAAGGACTTCCAACAGCTCGCGGTGATCCGGCGGATGGTGCGCGATCTGGATGTGCCGGTGGAAATCGTCTCCGGCCCCACCGTCCGGGAGGCCGACGGGCTGGCGATGTCCTCCCGCAACACGCGCCTCACCGCAGAACAGCGCGCCGACGCCCCGCGCATCCGCAAGGCTTTGCTGGCAGCCGCAGCACTCACCGACCCGGCGGAAATCCTCGCTTCCGCCCGCGCCGGAATCGAAGCATCGCCCCTTGCCAGCATCGACTATCTGTCACTCGTGGATGCGGAGACGCTGCAAGCCGTGACCCGCCTTGACCGGCCGGCCGTGCTCGCGACCGCGGTGTTTTACGGCGACGTGCGGTTGATCGACCACGCGTCGGTGCCGCCCTTGCGAGGTCTTGCCAACTGAAATGGGATGTCGTAAACGAAACCACCATGACAGACCACCATTCCCAACCTCCGGTTCTCGTTCCAGCAGGTGCGAAACCCACCGTCCGTGCCTTCGGCGAGGAAGTTGAATTCATTCTAACGGGCGAACAGACCGGCGGCAAGCTCTGCCAGTGGATCGAGACGACGCCACCCGGCATCGGCCCGCCGCCGCATTGGCATGAGAACGATGACGAGTGGTTCCACGTGCTCGAGGGCCGGGTGAGTTTCCTCACGGAGGGCGCCTGGAACGAAGTCGGTCCGGGAGCCACCGCGTATGTGCCAAAGGGCGCGGTGCATGCGTTCAGAAACGTGGGTGAAACGCCGTTGCGCATGTTGATCAGCACCTCGCCCGCCGGGTTTGAAACGTTTTTCACCCGCTGCGCCGCCGAATTCGCGAAGCCCGCAGGCCCGGACATGCAGCGCGTCACGCAGATCGCCGGCGAGCATGGCATCCACTTCGCGGTTTGAGGTGGCCTTACCCTAACGATTCACTCCGCCGCTGGCGTTTTTCAAACAGCACGGTTTCCCGATAGCCAGCCGCCTTGGCAAGCGCGACGGCCTGCGGGAAATCACGGGCGACTTCATGCGGCGCGTGCGAGTCGGAGGAAATCACCAGCCCGATGCCCGCGGAGCATGCGAGTTCGAGAAATCTCGGTGCCGGATAGGCCTCCGCGCACGGCTTGTGCCAGCCCGCGGTGTTGAGCTCGATGACACTGCCGGAAGCGGCGATGGCATCGATGACCGGTTCGTAAAAACGATCCAGGTCGCCTGCTGGAACATGGGAGAATTTTTTCACCAGATCCGGGTGGCCGAGGATGTCGAAGAGCCCGCTGTCCGCCATCTTGGCGTAGGTTTCCCAATAGTGCGTCCACACGGCGTCCACATCGCTCTCCGCCCAGCGGCCGAGCCATTTCGGGTTGTCGAAATCCCAGTCGCCGAGGTAGTGGACGGAGCCAATCAGATAGTCCCACTCATTGCGGGACGCAAGGTCCGCGATCCATGGCTCGCAGCCTGCCAGCCAGTCGCATTCCAGTCCCGCCCGCACCGGAATCCGGCCCGCGGCATGGGTTCGCGCCTGATCGATCCAGCGGAAATAATCCGGCATTTCCGCCACGTCCATCCGCCAGTCGTCGAACGGCTCCGGAATCTGAGGCGCATGGTCGGAAATCCCGTATTCCGTAAGTCCGGCGTTCAGCGCCGCATCGATGAACGCTTCCGGCTCTCCCTCGGCGTGACGGCACAGCGGCGTATGGGTATGATAATCAGCAGGCACTTGCGTATTTCAGGATGAATCGGATTGAACCGATGGAAAAAGCCATACTAGACTCCCCACACGCTGCAAGCACCAGACTTTCCATGTCCGATTTTTCACCAGAGCCCGTTCCGGCCAATCCCGTCACCCGCCATCTCATCGAGCAACTCCGCCGCCATCCGAAGCGGGTGGTATTCAGCGAGGGCGAGGACATCCGCGTCATCCGGGCAGCCGCCAGACTGGTCGCGGAAGAGGTGGTCGCACCGATTCTCCTCGGAAACCGCCAGCGCATCCGGGACCTCGCCGCGGCAGGTGACGTTTCCCTGAAATTCGTCCATATCATCGATCCGCCGCTGGCGTCCGACTTCGGGCTCTTCTGCCAGCGCGTGGAGAACATGGCCCGCTACCGCACCATGAAGATCGGCGATCCCGCGGAAATCGTCGCCCGGCCGCATTATTTCGGCGCGCTGATGGTCCAGTACGGCCAGGCGGACGCCATCGTCGGCGGCAACCAGGCGATGCCGGCGGCTTACTTCCGCGCGCTGCTTCACACGATCAAGCCACTGCCGGACGTGCCGAAGATTTTCGGCGTGTCCATCCTGACTGGCTCCCATCTCAAACACATGGGTGGCAGCGACATCCTGTTCCTTGCCGACTGCGGACTGATTCCGAATCCCGACGTGAGTGAACTCGCCGCGATCGCGTTGGAAACCGGCAAGCTCGCCCGCCATTTCCTGGGTCGCAAGGTTTTCGTGGCCATGCTCAGCCACTCGACCAAGGGATCTGCGGGCACGCCGGACGCCCGCCGGATGGCAGCCGCCGCCTCGCTCGCACAGGCCGAAGTTTTGAAGCAGTTTCTGGAAATCAGCATCGAGGGAGAAATCCAGGCGGACGTGGCGCTCGATCCCGCCGCCGCCGAAATCAAACTGCCCTCCGCCGAGGCGCGCCCTTCTGCTGACGTTCTGGTTTTTCCCAATCTGGATGCCGCGCACATCTCGCTCAAGCTGCTCCAACACGTCGCCGGAGCTCAGAATTACGGCCAGCTCATCCTCGGACTCTCGCGCCCGGCCGCACAAGTGCCGCGCACGGCCACCGAGGAAACCATCTTCGGCACCGCCGCCGCCATCGCCGTGGAGGCCATCAAGTTCCACCAGCTCTATCCGGACGGCGAGGTCTGATACTGTCTGCTAGCACCCGCCATGCTGAAACTTCTGGGCACCAAGGGCACCCGGGCGCTGGAGCGGCTCATGGGTCTGCTGTTGATCCTGGTGGCGGTCCAGATGCTGCTCGACGGAGTGACCACCTACAATGCCACTTCCGCGCCATGAGCCGTTGCCATGAGGAGCCACCACACTCCTGTGGTGGATGAGAATGAGCGGCCTTTGCGAAGAGCTTCGCGCCTTTCAAAGATCATGCATTCGCCTCCACGACAGGAGTGGCGTGGCTCCTTATGCTAGAATGCCCTTCACGATCCTGCTGCCCGGCTTGGTGATGTTGGTGAGCCGCTGCGGCACGCCTTGGGCCGGGTAGGTCAGTTTTTCGTGATCGAATCCCATCAGATGTAGCATGGTCGCGTGGAGGTCGTGGACGGAAACCTTGTCGGTCATGGCCTCGTAACCGATGGGATCGGTCTCACCGTAGGAAATACCGGGTTTTACGCCGCCGCCGGCCATCCAGAGGGTGAAGGCACCGGGGTTGTGATCGCGGCCGACAAATTTGTTGTCAGTGCCGCCGCGGTTTTCCTGCATCGGCGTGCGACCGAATTCTCCGCCCCAGACGACGAGCGTGTCTTCCAACAGCCCGCGTTGTTTGAGGTCTTTCAAAAGCGCGGTCATCGGCTGGTCCACTTCCTTACAACGATCGGTAAAGCCGCTGTTGAGCGCCTCGCTCGCGCTCGAGCCGTGCGAGTCCCAGCCCCAGTGGAAAAGCTGGATGTAGCGCACGCCGCGCTCGGCGAGGCGGCGGGCTAACAAACAGTTGTTGGCGAAGGATTCCTTGCCGGGTTCGGTGCCGTAGAGTTGGTGGGTGGCTTCGTTTTCCTGCTTCAGGTCGAAGGCGTCGGTGGCGTGCATCTGCATGCGGTAGGCCATCTCGTATTGGGCACTGCGGGTGACGGTCTCCGGATCGCCGACGTCCTCGGCGATTTTCCGGTTCAAGCGGTCGAGCGTGTCGAGCGAGCGGCGGCGGAGGCCGCGCGAGATGCCGGCGGGATCATCCAGATAGAGGACCGGCTCGCCCTGCGATCGGCACTGCACGCCCTGATAGACGGACGGCAGGTAGCCAGCGCCCCAGACGGATTTGCCGGCGTCGGGATTTTTTCCGCCGGAGGTGAGGACGATGAATCCTGGTAGATTCTGGTTTTCCGAGCCAAGTCCGTAAGTCGCCCACGAGCCGATGGACGGCGCTCCGAGATTCTGGGTGCCGGTGTGCACGAGCAGTTGCGCGGGGCCGTGGTTGAACTGGTCGGTGTGCATCGACTTGATGAAGCACACGTCATCGACCACGGAGGAAAAGTGCGGCAGCCGGTCGGAGAGCCATGCGCCGGACTGGCCGTATTGTTTGAAATCATACTGCGGGCCGAGCATTTTCGGGATGCCCTGGATGAAGGCGAACTGCTTGCCTTCGAGGAATTCCTTCGGGCATTCCTTGCCGTTGAGTTTGAGAAGCTCCGGCTTGTAATCGAAGAGCTCGTGCTGCGATGGGGCTCCGGCCATGTGCAGATAGATCACGCGCTTCGCCTTGGTCGCGAACTGCGGCATCGCGGGGGCGAGCGGATTCGCCGGGTCTTTTTTCAACACGCCGGACGCCCCCCACGCACGGCCGGCCGAGCTGGCGAGCCACATCGCGCCGAGGCCGGTGCTGCACTTCGCGAGGAAATGGCGGCGGGTCAGATGCTCCAGTTGCGAGTGCTGGAGCCGGGCGAAGTGTTCGGGTTTCATCGGGTGAGAGCGGAGTCCAGGTTGAGGATGGTGTTGGCCACGAGCACCAGCGCGGCGACGACCGGAGTTTCCGCGAGCTTCGCGGATTCGGCCGGATTTTTCTGATAGTCGGAAACACAGTCGGCGTGGAGGGCGGCGAGTTCATCGAGCATCGCAGGTGTGGCGGCCTGCTGGGTGGCGAGCAGGATGCCGAACGCGAGCTGGTTGGATAGTTCCGTGGAATGAGCGGTCATGCGCTTGGCGAATCCCTGCGCGGCCTCGATGTGGGCGGGGTCGTTGAGGGTGACGAGCGCCTGCAACGGCGTGTTACTCACCAGCCGGCGGGCGCTGCAAAGATCGCGGCTGGGCGCGTCGAAGGTGAGAAATCCCGGAAAGCCGCTTGTCCGCTTGGAATAGGTGTAAAGTCCCCGGCGGTAGCGGTCCTCGCCGGTGGATTCCTTCCACTTCGCGCCGCTGTAAACCGAGCTCCAAACACCGGCGGGCTGCGGCGGATAGACCGGCGGGCCGTGCATTTTCGGCGAGAGCAAACCGCCGACGGCGAGCGCCTGGTCGCGCACCATCTCGGCGGAGAGACGGTTGCGCGGGCCACGGGCGAGCAGCCGGTTGGACGGATCCTTTTCGACAAGCTCCTTCGACGCGCGGTGCGTCTGACGATAGGTCGAGGAAAGCACGATCTCGCGGAGCATGGCCTTCACCGACCAGTGGTGCTCGTTCGCAAACCGCAGCGCGAGGTGGTCCAACAGTTCCGGATGGCTGGGCGGCGTGCCGGGAGTGCCGAAGTCCTCCGCCGTCTCGACGAGGCCAGTGCCGAAGAGCTCGCCCCACAAGCGGTTCACCATCACCCGGGCGGTGAGCGGGTTCTCCGCACTGGCGATCCAGCGCGCCATGTCGAGACGCGTCATCCCGCTTTCCGGCGCATTTCCAGCAAGCAACGCCGGCACGCCCGGCGAGACTGAATGTTCCTTGGAAAGCCGGTTGCCCCGGGCGAAAACGCGAGTGTCACGCGCCGGGCTCTCGACCATCACCGGCACCAGCGTGCCTTCGATCGACTTGTATTGCGCCGCCATTTCATCGCGGGATTTCCAGGTGGCGAGGCGCTGCGGATCATTGACGAGCGCGGTCCAGTCCGGGTGATTCGAGAGCTGAAGGGTGAAGTTTCTAACCGGCGTCGCCTGGCTTCCTCCGGTTTGCGCCTTCTGCTCCAGAGTGGCTTCCAGGCGCGCGCCGGGCACGGCATCGACAGGCGTTTGCGGAACAAAAACCGCCCAGCGCGGTCCCTCCAGTTTGGGAAATCCACCGACGTTTCCGAACGGCGTAGGCTGGCCTGGTTCGCTGAATCGATCGACGAACACCTCTTTCATCACGACCGGAGTCGCAGACCCTGCGGCATCGAGGAGATGGACCTTGAAGCCGGTGGCGTAGGAGCCGCGCTCGGGCCATTTTTTCGGGTCGGAGTGATCTGGCAGAATGTTGAGCCGGATGGCGGTGAAACCCTGCGCCGGGGCGGAAACCTTGTGGACGTTTCCAACAGGCAGCGTGCCCTCACTGCGGATCGTGCCGTCGGCGGCGAGGGTGAGTTTTCCATGGCTCGGCGCGAAGGTGTCCGGCGTGAGGACATTCCAGTTTGCGGAGGTTTCCGCTAGAGTCCGGCCGGCTTCGTTGAGTTGTTCGCGGAGGATGCGCATTTTGATCTCAAGCGTGGAGGCCTCCTCGGTTTTCGCCGGGTCGGCGGCGACTTTCATCCGCGGGAAATCGTCTTTCTGATCGTGGTCCGCGGTGCTGTTGAAAAACGCGATGAACTTGTAGAACTCGTCGTGTTCGATCGGATCGTAGGGATGCGCATGGCACTGCACGCAGCCGAAGGTGGTCGCCTGCCAGGCAGTCCAAGTGGTGCTCGTACGGTCAATCACCGCGGCAATGCGGAACTCTTCGTCGTCCGTGCCGTCTTCGTTGTTCGTCTGGGTGTTGCGGTGGAATGCGGTGGCCAGGCGCTGGTCGGCGGTGGCATTGGGAAGCAGGTCGCCGGCGAGTTGCTCGGTGGTGAACCGGTTGTACGGCATGTCCGCGTTGAAGGCCCGGATCACCCAGTCACGGAACGGCCAGATGTCGCGGTGGGGGTCTTTTTCAAATCCGTAGGTGTCCGAGTAGCGGGCAAGGTCGAGCCACATCACCGCCCAGCGCTCGCCGAAATGCGGGGAGGCTAACAAGCGATCCACCGCCTCGGCGCGGGCGGAGGAATTTTTCTGAAATGCCGCGAGAGCATCCGGCGAGGGCGGCAGGCCGGTGAGATCGAAGGACACCCGCCGCAGCCATTCGGCGGGTGGAGCTTCCGGGGAGGGTTTGAGGTTTTCCCGGTCGAGACGTTGTAAAACAAAGCGGTCCAGCGGCGCGGCGGGCCATTTTTCATTGGAAACTTTCGCGACCGGCGTCTCCTTGGGCGGGACAAACGCCCAATGATCCTGCCACTCGGCCCCTTGACTGATCCACCGCTCGATGAGGGCGATTTCCTCCGGCGGCAGCGGCGGTCCGTGTTTCGGTTTGGGCATCACCTCGTCCGGATCGGTGCTGCGGAGGCGGCGCAACATGTCGGATTCGGCGGGCTTGCCGGGGACGATGGGAATCTCTCCGGATTTCCCCTTACCCAGCGCTTTTTCCCGATAAATGAACGATACTCCGCCAGCCTCCTTCACCCCGCCGTGGCAGGCGGTGCAGTGCTTGGTGAGAATGGGCCGGATGTCACGGTTGAACTCCACCCGTTCCGCGGCCCGGACGGACATGATGCAGAAAACGGCGGTAAGCAGGCAAAGGCGGGTCATCTTGTGGAGCTCCACCCTACGACAACTTCTGAATCCCGCTATCACCCAAACGAAGTGCCCCCCGAGTCACGGCAGCCGAAAATCCCGCACTACCGCCATGTGCTGCATCATCGGCAGGTCGCTGTCGTTCTTCTGAACCGGCGCGACTTCTTCAATCGGCTCGAACACCCGGCTGTCGAAAACCAACCCGTGGGAAAACTCTTTCCCACCGAGTTTCACCGGGATGGCGGATTTTTCCAGCATCGGATTCGCCAAAACCCAGTCGTAAGGCCGGTTGCGCGGCCGGTTGGTGGTGATGTCACCATTCTGATCGGCGGGCGGTTTTTCCGGGATGACCACCACGGAGGCCAGATCCTTGAAGCAGGATTCGTCGGTCGTCCGGGTGTTCAAATCCCCGCCGATCAGCAACAGCGCGTCTTTCGGCACGTTTTTCCTGATGAATTTCGCCAACGCCGCCGCCTGGGTCGCGCGGGACGATTCCCCTTTCGAATGCAAATGCACGCTGACCACCCAGAGGTCGCGTTTTTCCGGCAGTCTCAAATGAGCCCAGGCAAATTCCCGATTGTTGAGCACCGGATCGTCCCACGATCCCGACCCGATGATCGGAAACCGGCTGATGATGCCGTTGGGGATTTGCATGCCTTTTTCCTGCGTGAAAACGAACTCCTCGCCCAAGGTCTGGTTGATCCACTGGCGCACCGGCACGGTGGTGGTGAACTCCTGGATCATCACGATGTCCGGCTTGAGCGCCTTGAGAATCCGGGCCCCTGCCCCTTCCGGATTGCTATGGTTTCCATTGTCCGGCGAGTAAGTCTGCTTGTTGTCCGAGGTCAGGTTCGCAGCGACGGCCCGGAACGTCAGCGGCGCGGCATGAGCCGTGGCGAGCAGGAGTAACCCAAGCAGAAGTCGGCGAAGCATGCCGGCAGCATGCAGTTTGAGCACCGGACCGCCATCGAATTTCCCAAACCTGCAAAATCTTCCACAATCGGCGGTTGGCGAACCGGGGTGCTCGCACTAGATTTGCCCCGTGGCCGACGCTTCCCACCACTCCGACCTCCCGATCCAGCTCCAAGGGCAACTGCTGCTTGCGGATCCTTCGTTGCGGGACGGCATTTTCAACCGCTCGGTGATCCTGCTCGCCGAGCACGGCGCGGACATCGGCGCGTTCGGCCTGATTCTCAACCATCCGACCGGAAAAACCGTCGGCGATTTCCTCACGGGCGAGGAATTCTTCCCGCTGCAGCAACTTCCCGTCCACCACGGCGGTCCGGTTGCCGCCGACCAGCTCACGTTTTCGTCCTTCTGGTGGAGCAAAAAACAAGGCCTGCGCTGGGCCATCCGCCTGTCCGCGAAAGCCGCCGTCACCCACGCCCACCGCCCGGGCCGCATCGTCCGCGCCTTCATCGGCTACTCCGGATGGACCGACGGCCAGTTGGAAAACGAACTGCGCCGCAACTCGTGGATCGCCACCCGCCCGCAACCGGGCTTGCTCGGGCAGGTCCACGATTCACAACTCTGGTCAGACCTCCTGCGCGGCATCTCCCCGCTGCACCGCATCCTTGCCGAAGCTCCCGACGATCCGTCGCTCAATTGAGCGCGCCCGTCCCCCGAATTTTCCCACTCCACCATGTCAGACCCGTCCCTTCATTTCAGCCCCATCCCGGAAATCATCGAGGAAATCGCCGCCGGCCGCCTCGTCATCGTGGCGGACGATCCGTCCCGTGAAAACGAGGCCGACCTCGTCGGAGCGGCGTCACTCTGCACCCCGGACGTGGTCAACTTCATGGCCACCCACGCCCGCGGCATGATCTGCACGCCCATCACCGCCGAGCGCGCCGAGGAACTCGACCTTCCGCAAATGACCCGCCGCAACCGCGAGGGCCACAAGACCGCCTTCACCGTCACCGTCGACGCCGCTGAAGGCATCACCACCGGAATTTCCGCCGCCGACCGTTCGCTGACCATCCGGCTGCTCGCCGACGCCTCCGCCGGGCCCGAAGCCTTCGTGAGACCCGGCCACGTCTTCCCGTTGCAAGGCGTCC
>JBGSTM010000049.1:0-6739 GCA_041736495.1 Akkermansiaceae bacterium | reverse complement strand
TGCGGATGCGAACACCGCGGAAGTCCTGATCAGGAATTGCGTGATGCGCGGCAACCGGGCCCGTGGCATTCTGCTCGGCTCACGCGGCCCGATGGTCATCGAAGGAAACTCCTTCAGCATCCCCGGCGCGGCGATCCTGTTCGAGGGCGATTCCCGCTTCTGGTTCGAGCAGGCCGGTGTGCGGGATGTCGTCATCCGTGGCAACACTTTCGACAACTGCAACTACGGCGTGTGGGGCACCGGCTGCATCCAGGTGGGCTCCGGCATCACGGATGAATTCAAAAGCACCTCCCGGTATAACAGGAACATCCGCATCGAGAACAACCTGTTCCGCGCCTTCAGCAAGCTTCCGCTCCTTTCCATGTATTCGGTCGACGGCCTCACTTTCACCGGCAACCGCCTTGAGAGAACGAAGGCCTATCCGTCGCCCGAAGCAGGCGAATGGAAAATGTTCCACATCACCGATTCCGACAACGTCAAGGTCGAGGATCCGGCGACCCTTTCCACCGCGCAGCCCGCCGCGACTTCCGCGAATTGAGTGGCCGGGCTTCTGTGGCCGGTTGTTCCGCATCATCATGAAAAAAAACCTCATCGTCCTTGCCTTCACATGGGCCTCCTGTTGTGCGTTGTTTGCTGCGCCTGCCACGGCACGCCCTAACATCCTCATCATCCTCGCCGACGACCTCGGCTACGCGGACCTCGGCGTCCAGGGATCGAAGGACATCCCCACGCCACACATCGACAGCCTCGCCCACCATGGCGTGCGCTGCACCGAGGGCTATGTTTCCTCCCCGATGTGCTCGCCCAGTCGTGCCGGCCTGATCACCGGCCGGTCGCAGTCGCGCTTCGGCCATGAGATCAACTGGGAGCCTGATTGGCCTGCGGATCCCAATGACCCGCGCGGGCTGCCGCTCACGGAAAGAACCTTCGCCGATCATCTCAAGGCCACCGGCTACCACACCGGCGTCATCGGCAAGTGGCACCTTGGAGAAGCCCCTCCCTATCACCCGAACCGCCGCGGCTTCGATGAATTCTTCGGTTTCATCGGCGGCGGGCACAACTATTTCTGCGGGGCCTATCGAAACACACCTCCGCAGAATTATTACAACTCCCCGCTTGAGCGCAATGGCGTGCCGCAGCCCATCACTCCCGGTTACCTCACCACCGTGCTGGGCGAAGAGGCCGCTTCCTTCATCCATCGCAACAAGGAAATGCCCTGGATGCTCTACACCGCTTTCAACGCGCCGCACACCCCCAATCAGGCGACTCCGGAATTGCTGGATCGCGTGAAACACATCGCCGATGAATCCCGCCGCACCTACGCCGCCATGATCGTAGGCATGGATGACGCCGTGGGCACGATTCTCAAGCAACTCCGCGAGGATGGCCTGGAAGAACGCACCCTTATTTTTTTCCTCAGCGATAACGGAGGAACCACGGAATACAATACCAGCTCCAACACCCCCTTGCGCGGGCGCAAGGGACAAATGTGGGAAGGCGGCATCCGGGTTCCCTTTCTCGCCCAATGGAAAGGCGTGCTTCCCGCCGGAAAAACCTACGACCGTCCCGTCAGCAGCCTGGACCTCCTGCCCACCGCCCTCGCCGCGGCCGGAGCCTCAAGCATTGCCGGCAAACCGCTCGATGGTGTCGATTTGGTGCCCTTTCTCACCGGCAAAAAAAGCGGCGACCCCCACGAGATGCTTCTCTGGCGGATGACCGAGCGCGACATCCGGGCCGTGCGCGACGGCAGCCACAAACTCGTCAAACAAGGCGAAAAGCCAAACCTCTTCCACCTGGCCACCGACATCCGCGAATCCATGGATCTCGATGGCAAACAGCCCGAAGTGCGCGACCGTCTGCAAAAGGCCTATGACGATTGGGCCACCACCTTGCCCAATGCACTGTGGACGGTGTACAAAAATCCCGAAGCCGAAGCCGAAGAAGCGAGGAGACGTGAAGCCCGCAAGAACGGCAAAAAGTGAATGCAATTGTCCGGAACCCGCTTTGATTGAGGATCGGAAGTTGGTATGTCGCTCGCTCAGTCCATCCATCAAGTCCCGGCAGCCACCCACCATGAAAACCCTCCTGACAAACATCGTCCTTGCCGTGGCCGCCGCGTGCTCCCTCTCCAGCGCCGCCGACGCCAGCCGGCCTAACATCCTCTTCATCCTCGCCGACGACTGGGGCTGGGGAGACGCCGGAGCTTACGGACGCACGTGGATCCAAACACCCGCCTTTGACCGCTTGGCGCGGGAGGGACTGCGCTTCGACAACGCCTACACGCCCAACGCCAAATGCGCCCCGTCGCGGGCAAGCATTCTCACCGGACGCAATTCCTGGCAACTCAAGGAAGCCGGCAATCACGGTGGATTTTTCCCCTTGGAGTTCAGGACCTACCCCGAGGTGCTTGGCAAGAGCGGCTACTTCGTAGGCATGACGGGAAAAGGCTGGGCACCCGGCACCGCGCTCGACGCCGACGGCAAATCGCGACCCCTCACCGGTCAGGCTTTCGACAAACGCAAAGCCCCACAACCGACCACCGAGATCGATGCCAACGACTACGCCGCCAATTTCGCCGACTTCCTCGGAGCCGCTCCCGCAGACGCGCCTTGGTGCTTCTGGATGGGCGTCCGCGAACCCCACCGCGACTACGAATATGGCAGCGGCGTCGCCAGGGCTAACAAACAGATCGGCGACATCGAACGCGTGCCCTCCTACTGGCCGGACACGCCCCAGGTTCGCAATGACCTGCTGGACTACGCGCTCGAAGTCGAACACTTCGACCGTCACCTCGGCCGTGTCCTGGACGAGTTGGAAAAACTCGGCCAACTCGACAACACGCTGATCGTCGTCACCTCCGACAACGGGCGTCCCTTCCCCCGCGAAAAGGGCAACCTCTACGAAGCCGCCAATCACCTGCCCTTCGCCGTGATGTGGAAAAACGGCATCAGGGAATCCGGCCGCGTCGTGCGCGACTACGTCAGCTTTATCGATCTCGCGCCCACATTCCTCGAGGTCGCCGGCATCCCGTGGGATGAATCCGGCATGGCTCCCACCTCCGGCATCAGCCTGACCGACATCTTCAAATCCGGCAAAACCGACTCCATCCAGCCGGGGCGCGACCAACTCATCCTCGGCCAGGAACGCCACGACGTGGGACGCCCGCACGACCAGGGTTATCCGATCCGCAGCATCATCAAGGACGGCTGGCTCTACTCGCGCAATTTCACCCCCGACCGCTGGCCATCCGGCAATCCGGAGACCGGCTACCTCAACACCGACGGCAGCCCGACCAAAACCGAAATTTTAACCGCCAATCGCGCCAAGCCGAACGACCCGCACTGGCTGCTAAGCTTTGGCAAGCGTCCCGCAGAAGAGCTGTTCGATCTGAAAAACGATCCCGACTGCGTGAACAACCTCGCGGCATCGTCCGGGCAGCAGTCGCGCCGAGCCGCACTGGAAACGCAGTTGCTCGCCAAGCTCAAGCAACAGGGTGACCCGCGCCTGTCCGGCAAGGGAGAGGTATTCGACAACTACCCCTACGCAGGCCCCGAGCGGGGACTGTATGAACGCTATCTCAAAGGCGAAAAAATCAAAACCGGCTGGGTCAACCCCACCGACCGGGAGCCAGCACCGTTAGATGAAGCGCCCCCTGCGAACACTTCCGATTGACCTCCATCCCTAACTTGCACATGCGCCCATTCGTTCGTATCCCGTTTTTACGCCTCAACGCGTGGTTCGCAGCCATGGCGATGATCGCTCTGACGGGATGCCAGGAGGACAAGGAACATCCCCTTGCGGCGGCGCTGCCGGAGAAGGTCGTGCCGTCCGAACTCAGCGAGGATCTCCGTGCCCTGATCGCCAAGGAACTTGCCGCAGGGAACAAGCGCATCGTCATCCCGCATGGCCGCTACCGCGTCCAGGCGGAACGCGGAAGCCATCTTCTTTTCTCCAACCTAACCGACGTTGAGATCATCGCCGACAACGTCGAACTGGTTTGCACCTCAACCGTTCGGGCCTTGTCTTTCGATGGCTGCTCGAATGTCACCTTGCGCGGACTAACCGTGGACTATGATCCCCTGCCCTTCACCCAAGGCAAAATCATCACCATGGCACCGGACAAGAGCTGGATCGATTTCGAGTTGGCCGAGGGGTATCCGGATAACACCCTGCGCGAACCCGTTCAGATTTACAACCCGGCGACCCGCACCCTCCGCCGTGGCGATGCACAATGGAATGACGAGATCAAACCGCTCGGAGACCGTCGCTCCCGGGTCAGCAAGGCCGGGAGATACCGCTTGGACCCCGCGGAGGATACCGAACAAACCGGCGATATTCTCGTCGCTAAAAACGCCTTCGGCAAACCGGGCTCGCCTCACGCCATTGAATTGGAAAACTGCAAGGGCATACGCCTCGAGGACGTTACCCTTCATGCATCACCCTCCTTCGGATTCCTCGAGCGCAATTGCGACGGCAACACCTATCTGCGCTGCATCGTGGATCGTCGCGGTCCCGATGACGATCCCGTCAAACGTGCCCTGCCACGCATGCGCTCACTCAACGCCGACGCGTTTCACAGCAAGGATGCCGTAAAAGGCCCGGCCATCCTTTCCTGCACCGCCCGCTTCATGGGCGACGATGCCGTCAACATCAACGGCAGATATCACTACGTCCTCGGCGGCAGCGGTCGCGAAGTCCGCATCGCCATCATTGATCAGAACACCACCATCAACGTCGGCGACCCCTTGGAGTTCATGCCCTATTCCGGTCCGCGCCCGCCGGATGCCAAGGTGGTCCAGCGTCGGCTCGATCCCGGACCAATCACCAAGCCGGAAAAAGCCTTCATCCGCAAGCTCCGCATGGACGAGCGCATGCGCACGGACCTGCTCGAAGGGGAAGCGACGCTCTACACGCTCACGCTCGACCGTGAAATTTCCCTCTCCCCCGGATCCGCCGTCTGCTGCCCGCTGCGCCTAGGCCATGGCTTTGCCGTGAAAGACTGCGACTTCGGCGAAAACCGCTCTCGCGGCATCCTCATCAAGGCCAGCAACGGCGAGGTCAGCGGCAACCGCATCACTAACAGCCGTATGGCCGCCGTGCTCGTTTCCCCCGAGTTCTGGTGGATGGAGGCCGGCATGTCGTCTGACGTGATGGTCAAAGACAACATCATCCAAGGTTGCCTGCAAACGCCGATCCAGATTCACGCACGTGGCGGAAACCGCCAATTTCTGCCCGCCGGCGCACTCCGCAACATTTCCATCCTCAACAACCCCATCGAGGACAGCGCGTGGCCGCTGATCCACGTGACTTCGACCACGGGCCTGGCCATCGAGGGCAATGTCCTGCCCGAAGCTCCTCCGGCAAACCATGCGGCTCCAGCAGAACCCATCCTGTTGGAGAATTGTGAAACAAAACCCTAGTGCGCCATCATCATGTCCCGCTTCCTTTCATCCTGCCGCTGGGCGCTGCCGTTGGTGCTGTTGCTCGCACTGCTGGCCATCCTCCGGTTGCAGCCCGATGCGGACCACCGCCTAACTGATCAGGCTGCGGCATTGACGGAACGGCAGAACGACGCAGCCGCACTCGACGACTTTGACACCTGGCTGGCGGCTGGCCAACACCCGGACACCCTGGAGCGCGGCGTGGAACTGGCGCGGGCGCGACGCGTCGCGCTGAAGGAACTCATCCAGCTCGATCCTCAGGCAGCGCTCGAAAAAGCGGTTCCCTACCCGGTGCGGCGGCAATTGCCGGAGCAAATCGTGGCGCTGTTGGAAAAGCCGGTTAGCACCACGGCGGACCTGGTCGTGGAGCAGGCCTGCGGCGGGCCCGACGGACGCTCGTGGCGGCAACATTGGCTGACTCTCGACGGTCAGCGCGTGCGGGCTTTCACCTACGGCCAGCGGGCCGAAGTGATGAGCAAGGAAAAGCTATCAGTCCACGGCATTACCATCGACGGGGTGATGGCGATGAGGGATGATCCTCTGCGGGAATTACCCGCAGAGGAGGTGGCGGACCTGGGCTTGACGGGACGGGTGGCGCAACTGGGCAAGCGGCTGCTAGAAGTGGAATCGGACGCCGCATTGGAGGCCGCACGACAGCAGCTGCGGGATACCGAAGGGACGCTCGGCCCCACGGCGCTGCCCGCCTATCGCGAACTCGCACTGGGTCGAACGGACGGCATGTTCCCCATTGCCATGCGGAATGGCGGAGGTGGTTCCATCGCCGATGACCTGCCGCCCGTTGCCTTCTCCGCATGGACCGAGGGCGCGAAATCCATGCTCTACATTCGCGCCCGCTTTGCCAACGAGGCCGCCAATTATGAACCCGTCACCCTCGCCAACGCACAAACCAACCAGGCCGCGGCGCAGGCATTCTGGGTGGAGAATTCCTACGGCAAGTCCAGCCTCACCACCACCTACACCGATGTGATCACCCTGCCGAAAAACGGCAGCGATTACATCGGAAACTTCAACACCCTGCTGATCGACGCGCGTCAGGCCGCCGTCGCCGCCAACTCCGCTTGGAATCACACCAACTTCAGTTTTTACACCATCGTCACCAACTCGGCCGTCAACAATCAGGGCCAGGGTTTCGGCTACATCGGCATCGCGCAGCTCGGCTTCCCGGGTTCCCACCTCCTCCGCAACTTCATCTCGGTGCGCACCGCATCCCACGAATTCGGCCACAACCTCGGCCTCAACCACTCCGAATACTGGCTCACCGATTCGCCCTCGCCCAT
>JBGSTM010000295.1:0-4729 GCA_041736495.1 Akkermansiaceae bacterium | reverse complement strand
CTTCATCGAAGACAAGGCTGCCGACAATCCGATGGAAGAAGCCGGTTTCTCGATGCTCAAGGACAAGATCAAGGACGTGCTCGATACTCTAACCGAACGCGAGCGCGAGGTTCTCGAACAACGTTTCGGTCTCAAGGACGGTTACAGCCGCACGCTTGAGGAAGTCGGCCGCCAGTTCCAGGTCACCCGCGAGCGAATCCGCCAGATCGAAGCCAAGGCCCTGCGGAAAATGCGTCACCCGACGCGGATCCGGAAGCTCGAAGGCTTCATCGAGCTGCCGGGAGCGTGATATAGGCATTCCTGCCTGTTTCCAACAACTCCGAAGAACAGACAGGAATGTCTGTATCACTTTGACACCATGGAAGTCCCCGAAGAGTTCACGAAAATCGAGTCGATCTTCGTCCGGCATCGCAATGCATTGCTGTTGCGTGGCCAGTTCACGCCGATTTACACGGACTATTATCTGCACCTGATGCAACACGGCATTCGTCCGCCTGCCGAGCTCGATCAGATGCTGAAGGACTCGCTGGCCATGATCGCGCTGCATCTCGTCGCCCGGCCGTGGGCGGAATCCATCGCTTGGACCGCCAACCTCCGTGCTCCACGCATCAACTTGTTTGTCACCGGCAGCTCGTTCGAAGAAGCGGTCACCGGCCGGATATTTACCGAAGATGTGCGCGAGCCGGATCGGAATTTCTTTTACTCCCAGACCACGACCGAAGGAAATCAGCCGAGGACATCCACGCTGGAAATCGAGGGCAAGGATCCCATCGTCTGGCTCTCCCAGTTTTACGACCAGTCCGAGCAGCGCCCGGCCCGCGCGTTCCGCTTGGAAGACGAGAATTTCGCCATCATCGCCGCCCAGCCGGATTGTGATCTCGAATGGCTCGCATCACTCGATGTCGCCGACGTCGAAAAAATCACCGAAACCCAGGAAACCACCCTGCTCGAATCCCGCAAGTTCCGCTTTTTCTGCGGCTGCACGCTCGACAAAATCCTTCCCATCCTCGGCGGCTGGCGCGAGCGGCTCGACGAACTTTTCGGCGACTCCGATTTCATCAGCATCCAGTGCCCTCGCTGCGCCGCCAAGTATCACGTCACGCGGGACATGATCGTTTGAGCGGGTTGCCATCACTTCCACCGCCTGCTACCGTCGCGCCATGACCGCAGTGAAACAGCCGGATTTCATCACCATCGAAGATTACCTCGCCGGCGAGGAAGTCAGCGACGTGAAGCATGAATACCTCGGCGGCACCGTCCACGCCATGGCTGGAGCGACGAACCAGCACAACACCATCGCAGTAAATAGCCTGGCCTCTCTCCATGGCCAACTCCGCGGAAAAACCTGCCAGCCGTTCAACAGCGACACCAAAGTCCGCATCGAATTTCCCGACCACACCCGTCTCTACTATCCGGATGCAATGGTCGTCTGCGACTCGAGATCGGCCAACGACCATTTTCAAGACCGGCCGGTTGTCATCATTGAAATCCTCAGCGACTCCGCCCGCCGCACGGACCTGGGAGAAAAGCGCGACGCCTATCTGACCATTTCCGCCCTGAAAGTCCTGCTCTTCGTCGAACCCGAATCGCCCACCGTCGTTGCTTACCGCCGCAAGCCCGAGGGTGGATTCGCTGCTGAAAAATATTCCGGTCTCGATGCCGTCATTCCTCTCGAAGATATCGAAGCTTCGCTGCCACTCGCAGATCTTTACGAGCGGGTGGAACTGAAAGCCTGAGCATTCATGCAGCGATTTCACCACAGGCAGTTCACCGATGTGAACGCGTTGGTCGCGCTGAAAAGTAACCAGCGCATCTCCGTCTGCATTCCCACGCTCAACGAAGCGGACACCATCGGCCCGATTGTTTCCGTGATCCGCGAATCGCTCGTGAGCAGCGGGCTCGTCGATGAGATCCTTGTAATCGACTCCGACTCCACCGACGCCACCCGCGAAATCGCGGCAGCGGCAGGCGCGGCCGTCTATCAGTCATCCGCAATCCTTCCGGACCAGCCATCCTATCAGGGAAAAGGCGAGAACCTCTGGAAGGTCCTGCACGTCGCCCGCGGTGACATCATCTGTTATGTCGACGGCGACATTACCAGCTTCCACCCGGGATTCATCACCGGTCTCGTCGGCCCGCTGCTGACTGATCCGGAAATCGATTACGTCAAGGCCTACTACGAGCGGCCGCTTGCTTATGGCGACGAATCCCACTCCACCGGTGGCGGCCGCGTTTCCGAAATCCTCGTGCGCCCGCTGATCTCCCTTTTTTATCCGGAACTCGGAGGCATCCTCCAGCCGCTTGCCGGCGAATACGCCGCGCGGCGCACGACCTTGGAATCCCTCCCCTTCCCGGTCGGCTACGGCGTGGAAATCGCCCACCTCATCGATCTCGCCCGCGACGGAAAAATCCACCGCATCGCCCAGACCGACCTCGTCAAACGCATCCACCGGAACCGCGACGACGACGAGCTAGGCAGCATGGCCTTCGCCATCCTCCGCGTCGTGCTCCGCCGCCTGGAGCGGGATGGCAAACTCTCGCTCGCAAACCCGCTGCCCGATCTCTATCAATCATGGACCATTGATGGCGAGCACATCCATCAGCTCTCAAAATCGATCCCCGAGCCCGAGAGGCCGGCGATCCGGCCGGTCTGACGTGACTCAGGCATTCCTGCCTGATCTTTAACGCCTGCGGGAAGCACAGGCAGCAAAGCCTGCGTCACCTCCAGACACAAAAAACCGGCGAAAACCAGAGTGGGGGGAAACTCGATTTTCGCCGGAATTTTCTGAACCGGGGGGATGTTCTGACTCTTGGGGGAGTGGTTTGTCGCTGTCTGCTTCCTTGGGGGGAGAGGTTGCTCGCGGCGACCCATGAGAGATATCCCATTTCCGGCCATAACGATAGTCCGTGATCACGTATCCATGATCGCGGAGGGCGGGAAATACCCCATTGCCATGGAATAAAGGCCTCCGGGCAGGCATCGGGTGCGGCTGGCGGTAGGCGTTCAAGGCGCTGACCACCGCCCCCCCGGAAGGCATCGATGCGAAATTCCCCCGATTCGCCTAGCGCTAAAAGCACCTCACCATTCCGGCTTGATACTTTCCGGGTAAAACTGAAACCTGCGCCCCCATGTCCGCCGCCGTTCAACACACTCTCGCTGGCCAAGCCACTCTCGAAGGCACGTCCCTCCATACCGGCCAGAAAGTTTCCCTCACGCTCAAGCCCGCTCCGGAAGGTCACGGATTCAAGTTCCGCCGCATCGATCTGCCCGATCAGCCTTTCATCAATGCCGATGTGGAAAAAGTCCAAACCGTCGAGCGTGCCACCACCCTCGCGGAAGGTTCGGTCAAGGTGCACACCGTCGAGCACGTCATTTCCGCCCTCACCGGCATGGGTGTGGACAACGCGCTCATCGAGATGGACGCCAACGAGCCGCCGATCGGCGACGGCTCGTCCCGGCCCTTCGTGGAAATGATCAAAAAGGTCGGCACCACCGCCCAGACCGCTCCACGCAAGGTCTGGGAAATCCGCGAGCCGCTTCATTTGGAAACCGGCGATGGCACCATCATCACCATCGTACCGTGTAAGACCTTCAAAGTCTCCGTGACCAACGTCGGTCCGGAAGGCCGCTTCACCCAGTATTTCTCCAGCGAGATCACTCCCGAACTCTACGAGAAGGAAATCTGCGCCGCACGGACCTTCGTCTATTACGAGGACGTCAAGCCGCTGCTAGACAAAGGTCTCATCAAAGGCGGCTCGCTGGAAAGCGCCGTCGTCATCCGCGGCAATGAAATCATGTCCAAGGAAGCCATGCGATTCTCCAATGAGTTCGCCCGCCACAAGGCGCTCGACCTCATCGGCGACCTCATGCTTTCCGGCATCAAGATCCTCGGCCATGTCATCGCCGTGAAACCCGGCCACGGCCCGAACACGATGATGGCCGCCAAGATGAAATCCGAGTATGCCCGGATGCGCTCGATGGTCCCCGCCGCCGTCTCCATCCCCGATGGAGAAAGCGTACTCGACATCAACGAGGTGATGAAAATCCTGCCTCACCGTTATCCGATGCTGATGGTGGACCGCATCGTCGACTGCCTTGGCGACAGCAAGTGCATCGCCGTGAAAAACGTCACCATCAACGAGCCCTACTTCGCCGGCCACTTTCCCGGCCACCCGATCATGCCCGGCGTGCTCCAGCTCGAAGCCATGGCCCAGGTCTCCTCCGTGCTCATGCTCCGCAAGCCGGAGAACAGCGGGAAAATCGGTTATTTCATGAGCGCCGACAGCGTGAAATGGCGCCGCCCCGTCTTCCCCGGCGACACGCTTTTCATCGAAACCGAAATCCTGAAAATGCGCGGCTCCATCGGCCAAACCCGCTGCCGTTGCCTCGTGAATGGCGAGGTCGTCTCCGAAGCCGAACTCAAATTCGCGCTGATGGACCGGTGAGAATGAAAGGACATGGGTTAGTGGAGATTTGAGATTGGGGGAAGATACCTTACCCTACCGACCATCAACTAACCGTTTGCCCACACTCTCCTTCTTTCCCCAATTATCAAATCACCAATATCCAATCCCTTTTCCCCATGTCCGACCGCAAGACTCTCGACGAACGCGCCCAAATGACCGACCTCGAGCGGGTCCGCCACTCCTCCGCCCACGTGATGGCCACCGCCATCCTGCGCCTCTGGCCGGACGCGCAGTTCGCCTACGGCCCGCCGATTGAGAACGG
>JBGSTM010000018.1:0-10969 GCA_041736495.1 Akkermansiaceae bacterium | reverse complement strand
TGGCGATCGTTTGCGGCGAGCCGACGCGGGTCCATGCGGTGCCGTCCGGCGAGCGGTAGGCGGTGAAGACATTGCCGCGGCGGGTGAGGCGGAGCCAGGGCGGGTCGATGATGTCGCGGGAAGTGCTGGAACTAACAGCGGTGCCGTTGGTGGCGGTGCGGCAATTGAAATCGGCGAGTTGATTCACCGGCCCCCAGGCGATGGACGCACTGCGGGCCCCGACGGCTGTGGACTCGCGGATCATGACGCCGGCTTTCGAGTAATAGGCGGCAGTGTCCACCCCGAGGATGCGGGCGGTGATGGTGGCGTCTCCGGTGACGGGTTGATTAAGGAAATGCGTCTGGTCGGCACTGCCGCCGAGGTTTGCGCCGCCGCCCTGGAGGACGAATTTTCCGCCGAGGCGGCCGGCGATGCCCGAGAGTCCGGAACTGGAAACATCCTGGCTGATCCATGGAGCGGCGAGTGGCTGATAGAGAAAGAAGGAATCGGCATAGGCAGTCTGCGCGCTGCTGGAACGGAAGGCGAAAGCGGTGGCGGTTGTGTTTGACGCGCCGGTGGTGAAATTCACTGAGGCGCGGGTCCAACTGCTGGCTGGAACCGTGCTGGTCACTTGGGTGGCTCCGTGGTTTTTCACGCCAAAGGTGAGTCCGGAATTGCCGTTAGTCGTCCAGCCGCTGAGCCGATAGGCGGTGCTTGGAGTGAGGCCGACGATTTCCTGTTCGACACCCGCACTGGAGCCGCTGGCAGGGATTTTCCAGGCATATTCGCCATCGTAGGAGGAATCGCCGGAGACGACGGCTCCTCCATAGACGCTGTTCCACGCATTGGACTCTGCGTTTTCGAGTTGGCCGTTGTTGACGGTCGCGTGGCGGCGGCGGAGGAGGAAATCGTCGGCGTAGGCGAGCGAGCCGGAGTTGTTGGATTTGGCGAAGATCGAGGCGGTGCGGTGGGTGGAGCCGGTGGTGAAGGGGACGGTGGCCTTGACGTGGGACGAGGCGGTCAAAGTCTGGGAAACTTCGGGGTTTCCATGATTGTTAGCTCCGATGGCGAGCGAGGGCGAGGTGGTTCCGGCGTTGCCCCAGGCGGTGACCGTGTAGCCGGTGTCCGGCAGCAGTCCGCGCACGGTCTGGGAGACGGTAGCCCCGGCGGAAGTGGTGGGTGCGAGCTTTGCGGCTGCCGGCTCCGCGCGTCCTCCCGTGGGTGACCAGCTGGTCTGGTTGGCGGCGCTGAAGGGGCCGATTTTCCCCTCGAAATCACCGTTTACCACAGTTTCGGCGCGGCGATAGACGCGGACATAATCGACCTCCATTTTTGTGGTGGTGGTAGCGAGCGTGCCGTAGCCGCCGGCGGGAACCGCGCTGGACCAGCCGCCATTCTCCACTTCGCTGCTCAAGATGATGAATTCGCTGCGTTGCGAAACCGGTGAGTTGGCGGCGTTGTTATTGATGGTCCAGCGCAGGATGCCGTTGATGTAGAATTTCTGTTGGGTGGGTGTCCACTCCATGCCGTAGATATGATAGCCGGTGCCCAGGCCCAGGTTTCCCGAGTCATAGCCGTGGCTGCGATGGGCCGCGCCGTAGCCGTCCCAATGGATCACGCCGCCGATGTTCCCATCGCGGTTCACGCCGCTGCCATCCACCTTGCGGTGCTCGCAGATGTCGATCTCAGTGCCGGCGCTGTTAGGTGAGCCGATCGGATTTCCCATGGTGGGCGACTGCATCCAGAAGGCAGACCACATGCCGGGGGTGCTGTCATAGTTGATGCGGGCCTCGATGTAGCCGTAGGTGTAGAGGAAGGTGTTATGGGTGGCGATCATCCCGGTGTAGTGGGTGCCGCCGAGGGTGTAGGTGGAAATGGTCAGCTTGCCATCAGCCACGGCGACCGCGCTGGGGGAGTTCACCGCATCGCGGCGGGGACCCGCCAGCCAGTGGTTCCACTTGGAGGTGTCCATGGACGTGCCATTGAACTCGTCATTCCATGTGAGATCCCAGCCGGCACCGGATGGCGGCGCGGCTTGGGTGAGCGTGCCACCCACCAGCGCGCAAATGAATGTGAAAACACCGAAGACGCTGCGACGGTGACGAACCGGAGGAAGATCGTTCATGGATGAATGGGAAGCCGCGGCAAGTTTTGGATATCGTTTTGGGTTTCCGGCAAAGATCGCTGTCTTTCAAGCGGAGAGCCAGATGAGATTGCGCATTTTTCCGGGGTTTTTGCGTTCGAACGGGACTTTTGAAGCGCATGGTTCCGCGGGGTGGATTGCATCGGGGATTCAATCCGGATGGCTGCGCATATATTGCGAATCGGTCATAAAATCCTGAAACGTTTTGCGGCAATGCTACGTAGGATTGGCATGGCACTCAAAACATCCTTTACGGTGATGTTAGCAGCTGGATCATTGCTAGTCGTCACCGTTCCCACGTCGGCCGCGCCATCCGCGGAAACACCCGGACAAAGTGAGGCGCGGCTGAAGTGGTTCAAGGAGGCGCGCTTCGGAATGTTCATTCACTGGGGGGTATATGCCGTTCCCGCAGGAGTCTGGCAGGACAAGGAAATCCCTGGTATCGGCGAATGGATTTTAAGAAACGGCAAAATCCCCGTCGCAGACTATCGAAATTTCGCCAATGATTTCACCGCGGCGAACTATGACCCGCAGGCTTGGGCGGATCTCGCCAAAGAGGCAGGTATGAAGTATGTGGTGATCACGTCCAAACATCACGACGGATTCGCCCTCTATGACTCGGCGGCCAGCGAGTGGGACGCCGTGAACGCATCCGCCGCCAAACGCGATTTGCTGGAACCTCTCGCCAAGGCGGTTCGCGGCAACGGCTTGAAATTCGGCCTCTATTATTCGCAAGCCCAGGACTGGATCCACCCGGGCGGGGCGATCGCGGGAACCAAGGCCAACCAACCCGGTTGGGATCCCGCTCAAACAGGTGATTTCGCGGCATACATCCAGAAAATCGCCGTGCCGCAGACCCGTGAAATCCTTGCCCGCTTCCAGCCCGACATCGTCTGGTGGGACACGCCGGTCAACATGACTCCCGAGCTGGCCAAGCCACTCGCCGATTTGTTGGCAAGGGCTCCCGGCATCATCAGCAACGACCGGTTAGGCGGGGGCTACAAGGGCGATACCAAGACTCCCGAGCAACACATCCCGCCGCGCGGTTATCCCGGGCAGATGTTCGAGGTATGCATGACGATGAATGATACCTGGGGTTTCAAGAAGAATGATCACAATTGGAAAAGCACCACCCAGATCCTTCACAATCTATCAGACATCTCCAGCAAGGGTGGAAATTTCCTGCTCAATGTCGGCCCTACCGCTGACGGGGTGATCCCGCCGGAGAGTGTGGAGCGGTTGAAATCCGTCGGCCGGTGGATGAAGGTGAACGGCGAGGCGATTTACGCTACGGAAGCCAGTCCGTTCCCGCGGCGTCTGCCCTGGGGGCGGATCACCCGCAAGGTGGCGGGTGATCAAACGACTCTCTATCTGCATGTTTGGGATTGGCCGCAGGATGGGAAACTGTTGCTGCCGACGCTCAGGGAAACTCCGGTATCCGGTCGTCTTCTAGCAGGCGGTGGAGAAGTCAAAGCCAGTACCACCGAGGACGGCGTGGAGGTCGATCTTCCGGGCAAGGCCACCGATCCGGTCATCTCGGTCGTGGTTCTGGAATTCGACCGGCCGCTGACCATCACCCAGCAACCGTTCGTAACTCCGGGGGCTGACGGAACCATCCACCTTGATGCGCATTCCGCCGATCTTCATGGAGGTTATACCGGGACGATCCGGGTCGAGGGCACGGGTGCCGACGCACATCTAACCCACTGGCTGGATGCGAACTGGCGGATCGAGTATGTCGTCAGCCCGCCAGCCGCCGGAAAATGGGAAGTCGAAGCCGAAGTCATCGCTCCTGCGGCCGTTGAACTGCTGGTCAGGTCCGGTAAAAAGGAAATCAAGGTTCCCGTGCCAGCCTCCGGTGATGACAGGAACTACAAGGCGGTTTCGCTGGGCACCATCGAGCTGCCTGCCGGGCAGACTTCGTTCGAAATCAAAGGTGTGGCTGCGGGATGGAAGCCGATTGAAATCCGCCGGGTGACTCTCCGTCCGGCGAAGTGACTGGCAGAGGGGCATTCCTTGGAATGCCCCCTTGCTGCGGCGCGGACCGCTTCTGCCGGCAAGAAGCAAAGCCGTTGAATCCGCGTGATAGTGCCCTGACATGGAGCAGGCGGGCACCCTGTTAGGTGATGCTTTCAGGCGGATGCCTGAACTTACGAAGCCGGTGGGGTGACCGTGGAAGGAATGTCGAAAAAGCGGCGGATGTTGATGGGCTTCGACGGGTGGCTGCCGTCAAACATGAATACAAAGTTCCGTCTTCCTGGACGATGACCCCAGACGCTCGAATAAACGGGCTTGGCCTTGCGGTCCACCACGGTGGCAACCTGCATCGGCAGATCGAGAACTTCGCTCTGCCAGGACTGGTTTGAGATGTTCCTGTCGAATCTGGAATCGAGAGCGAAGGACTCGGCACCCAGATTGACCGACAGAACCTGTTTGGAGAAATTGAAAAACCGGTAGTCGCCGGCGCGACTGCCTGAACTGGAGATGTTGTATGCGATGATTTTAAGTGAGGTGTTTTCGGATTTCAGACAACACAGCAGCACGCGGTTGGCGTTGAGTGGAAGATCCACGAATGCGGCGGGTGCCGGCAACGGAGGTTTCGCGGCAAACTCGGCCGCCGAAGAACGCAGAATGAACCGGCGGGGCCCGACATAACTGACCGGCTGGCTCAAGCCTGTGATGTTGGCCTGGAAGGGCACCACGGCCTTGGCATCCTGGAAAAAGAGTCCGTCAACCGCTTCGTCCAGGGCAAGGGTGAGGATCTCCGTCTGGACGGGCGGTTCCTGGGCGAGGGAGGAAGCTGTCAGAAGTCCCAACAACAGGGCGATTCGATGAATCATGATGGCGATATTAGAGTTCGGCGTTGTTCAACCATCGGAACGACACGAGACGATAGGTGCGTCCGAAGGTTTTGTTTGTTTCTGAAGTGAGTTCCGAGGCCTTGACGTGGCTGGCGTCCTTGGGATCGACATAGTCGCTGGAGCGTTGGACAAAAGCTTCGCACCAGGCGCGGGCAACGACCTTGCCGCCAGGGTCGACGGATTCACCGCAGGTGCGGATCCGGAAATAGTCCGATCGCACTTGCAGCACGGGAGCGAGGGACTGGAGCAAGTCACCCTGCATGAGGTAGGACGCGCCGCCGACCGCTTCGCTCTCGTCGGCCGCCGCAGCGGAGAACTGGTTGCCTGTTAGCTTTCCGGCGGTGCCGCCGACGGAGGCAGGCAGGCTGACCGAGATGGCCTGGCCGCCGATGGTTCCGGGCTTGGTGTTGTTGACGGTCAGGTCGAGGGCTGCCTGGAGCGCACCCTTTCGCTGCTGCTCGGCAGTGCCGCCCAGGTGGCGGTTGACGAACTCCGCCATGGAACGGAACGGACCGCGGGTCTTGACTTCCGCGACGATTGCTTCGGCCAGCAGGTCGAGTTCGCTGCCCGGAGTTCCCGAGGTAAGGGTGCGCCATCCACGCCAGAATTCCGGTTCCGTGCCGGAGGCACCCCGCTCGTAAGGAGTCATGGAGAGGGCGTGGCCGAAGCGGTTGAAGCGTATTCCGGTGGGATTCTCCCATGAAAGTTTGGTCCAGCTGCTGCCTGCCGGGCTGACCGTGGGAAGCTGCGATGCGGTCAGGGATGACAGGACCGCTTTCCATGCGGTCTTGGAGGTGGAATTGACGTTGAAGGCACCCTTGACAAGAATGCGCGCGGCGATGGCTTCCGGAGCACGGGTGGATGCTTCCGAGATGATCTTGTCGATGGAAGTATCTCCTGAAAGTGGCGAGAACATCATGCGGGGATTGGGCAGGGTGCTCTTACCGGAAATCAGGTCGTCATAACTGAAAACCGTGTCGAACTTCGTTCCCGTGGTGGCCTTGTAATCGATGCCGAGGCTTGAGAAGAAGAATTTGTCCCACAGCTTCCTGTTCACTTCATAGGAGGTATCCGCAATGGTCAGGCCGGTGGTGCCTCCGAAATTGTTAGCGAAAGTCGTATTGAGTGGGATGCGGGGATTGGCGTAGGAGTTGCCGACGACGAAACCCGGCTCGAAGTTGTAGCGCGAGAGTTGGGCGTGCTGGAACTGGCCGATCGACACCAGCGGACTGCGAGGGACATCGTAGATGATCGAGTTGGCCTGACCCGAGGCCAACGTGTTGGAAGCGCCGCTGTAGCCGCTGTAGCGCGTCAGGTTGCTGATCTCGGGTTCGGGCTCACCGATGCCGCCCTCGCCGACGAGACCGCGGTTAGGGAAATCGTTCTTGCCATCGCCGACCACGCCGGCGGCTGCCGGGTCGTGCCAGCCCCCGATGAGGTTGGAATTGAAATTCCAGCCTTCGCGTTTCTTGCTGACCACCCTGGATCCGTCCCAGGTAGGCATGGCCACGGTGGTGCGGGGATTGGTGTCCGCCCATCCCCGGATGCGCTGGTCGGAGGCTTTCGGTTGGAGCTGGGTGGTGGTGCGGGTGAAAAACGACCATGTGGCGATGTGGGGGACGAAATTCTGGCCGGCGATGTCCGCAATGGGATATTTGACTTTGCTCGTGTTGTCAGTAGCTCCGCCTTTCCAGCCGGAAACGACGGGCTCGGGAACCTTGACGTCGGCATCCTGGGCGCTGTTCCATAGATCCGTCGTGCGGAAGAGGACGTTGTCATCGGACGATTTGAAGGTGAACCAGGTGGAGGCATACTTTTCGGTATCGAATCCGGGGAACTGGGTGGCAAAGTCGTCTTCGCCGCTGCTTTTGGAAAAAGTGTCCTGGAGGATGACGTCACCGAACCAGGCATTGTGTCCTGCCGGGATTTCACGAACCGCATAGACTTCCTCGCCCTGGTCGTTCTTGGTTTTGTAAGTGAGGTCCACGACGAAGGCCCCTTTCTCGCTCCATGCGGACTTCAGTTTTTTGACACCCGGAGTTTTGAGCTCGATCTGTTCGGTCACGGAAAACAGTCGCGTTTCACCGGGCTGGATGTCGACGGGATCGGTCTCCATCGAGAAATAGCGCCCGCCGGTGGGGTCGGTGTCGGAGGGCATGTCGCCGGTGCCGGCGCCCCATTCCCGACGCAGCCACAGCCGGGTGAGCCGCGCATCGGAACCGCCGGGTCTGGAATAGTTGAGCCGGAAGAACGGATAGAGCGCCCAGTCGAACCTGTAGCTTTGGGCCCGGATGGTGACGTTGTAGGGATTCCAAATGCCGATGAGCGGCTTGATCTCCACTTGTGCCTTGTAGAGCGCGGGAGGGCCGTCCTTGACCTTCGCGGATTTCAGCCGGAAACCCATCTGCAGGGTCGCGATCACGGGTGCCACCGAACTGTTGGTATGCTGTAGGTCACTCTGATACTGTCCGCCGTAGCTGTTCGTGTAAGGCAGCCAGTTGCGGAGCCGGAGATCCGACCAGGGGGTCGGATAGAGACCGACGATGGGGATCTGCTGGCTGGCAACGTTCTGCCAGAGGGTGGCGTAGTTCCAGAGTATTCCCCAGTTAGGGCCGACTTGCACGGTTCCATTCTGGCTGAGTGTGTCACTGAGGAAGAATTTTTTCGGATCCTTGGCAGGCTTGACCGCCTGGTCATGTGTGAATCTGGCGATCCTCGCGCCCTTGTGGGTGTCCAGGACCGGAGTGTCCGCGCCGAAATAGTTGAGCGCGTATTTCTTGGATTGCTGGGATTTGTCGAAGACGAGCGAAAGGTCCACCTTCATCCCGCCATCGACCACATCGGTGGGCAGGCCGAAGCCGCCGGTCGTCAGATCGTTGAGATACTCGGTGGGCACCTCCGGGTTGGCCGTGGCGAGCGAGGCGGTTTCCATGGAAATCAACGACTGCTTGTCAATGGCGCTGCCCGGACCGAAGTTCTGCCAGGTGTCACCCAGACTGATCAGGCCGGGTTCCAGCGGCGCCTGGGAGCGGGTGAGCTTCTCACGGTCATTCGTCGGCGGGGCGCTTGGAACGGAAAGATCGACCCGGGCTTTGGTCGCCTCGTCGCTGATCCACCAGGCGAAGCGACCTCGATTCGTTCCCTGTGTTAGTTTGACGACCGGCGCAAGCAACTCCTCTTTCGTGGTGGTGCCGGACTTGAAATAGGTGCCGAGCTGCAGGGCATCCCCCTTGTCCCACTCCATGGATTTGACCAGGGCCTTGGCGGGGTCCGAATTCGTTCCGCTGATGAGCCAGGTGACGGTGGAGTCCTTCGCCTTGGAGGCTGGATCGAGATTTCTGACATTCACCGCGCCGGTCCAGTTAGGGTTGGCGGGAGCCGTGGTGGAGTTGCCGAACGGCATGTCGGAGTTGAAGGTGATTCGCTGGTCGGAGCCGGTTTGTTTCTGCAGTTCTCCGATCGCGAGCACCATCGCCATCTTCGCGTTGGCCCGCGCAATCATCTGGGCGTTCGAGCTGCTCGAAGAGCGAAGGGTAATCGCGCTGAGGGAAAGCAGTCCCACCGCGATGACGGTCAGCAGGATCATCAGGGACAAGGTCACAATCAGTGCAAAGCCTTTTTCCCTCAACCTGACAGGCGGTTTTTCGGAAGGTTTTGAGTTGTGGATTTTCATGGGAAGTGATCAGGGCAAAAGTTAGAGGAATCCGGGTCATGAAACAGAACCCGTTTCATTGAATCTCAATGTCTTTACAATGTGCGTTGCCGCCTTTCCCTCAGCTAGTCCAATTTGCGCATAAATACTTTGCTTATGCGCACGAGGCTCATGGGTAAGTTGGTCCTCTTAGGGCATTGTTTCGAGGGCAGCGAACTGACACATGGATTGATTCGGATGGCTTTTTCGGCAATCCGTCCGGGCCAAAAGGGATATGCGGGCTTTTCAAAGCTCCGTGATTCGGTCAGCTTCCCGGCATGGAGAGTCATGAAGTGTTGAAGCGGGCCCTGCGGAAAACCACGCCGAAAGCCGTCGCCGCCGAGTTGGGTGTTTCGCTATCGCTGGTTTACAAGTGGGCGGAAAAACCGAGTGAGACCGGGTCCGGCAGCTTCAATCCGCTTGACCGGTTGCTCCAGATCATCGACCTCAGCGGCGACACCGGGATCGTCGAGTGGTTGTGCCGCCAGCAGAACGGGCATTTCGTCAAGGACCCGGATGTCAGCGGTCATCAGGTCACCCACGTGTTGTCCGCCACCCAGGAGATCATCGGCCAGTTCTCGGATCTGCTGAATGAGATTTCGGCAGCCACAGACGACCATTCGGTCAGCAAGGAAGAAGCGGTGGCCATCCGCCAATGCTGGGACAAGCTCAAGAGCTTCGCGGAGGCATTCGTCCGCTCGTGTGAGGCCGGGGACTTCAAGACCATGAGGGACGTCAATCCGCCGGTGCGTTAGTTCGACCGGGGATGTGGTGCGACCTGAGGGCGGGTTAGGGAGGCTCTGCCGACGGGCTTTTCTTCATTGGCCGGACGAATGCTGTGCACCAGTCAGACGCGGCGGGATTTTTTCCAGACGACGATGGCGTCCAGAAACGGCTTCGCGTAACGTTGCACCTTGGCCGCGCCGATGCCGGGAACGTGCAGTGCTTCCTCGGCGTTGACCGGCTGATAGCGGGCGAGGGCTTCGAGCGTTTTGTTGCCGAAAACCACGTAGGAAGGCACGTCCTCGCGCTTGGCGATTTTTTCGCGGATGTCGCGCAGCATCGAATAGAGTTGGCCGTCGAAGCCGTGGTCCTTGAGGGCGATTTCCTTGCGCCCTGCCTCGGGATCCGGCCAGACAAGCTGGAACTTCGCCTCGCCGCGCATCACCTTGTCGCCGAGAGGAGTGAGAGTCATCAGCGGGAATTCGCCGGTGACGGTGACGACCAGCCCGGCGTCGGCGAGCGAGCGCATGAGGCCGTTCAGATAGCCCGCGCCCTTGTCGCGGAGGATGCCGTAGGTGGTGAGCTGGTCGAGGCGGGCGCTGATGATTTCCTGCGACTTGCTGCCGGCTAACATCTGGACGATGCGGCCGCGGCCGAACTTCGGCTCCCAGCCGTTCGCAGTGCGGCGGGACATGCGCGCGACGCCGCTGAGAGCCTTGCGGACGATGGTGATTTCCTCGGCGGTTGGCGGACGGTTCTCGCCGGAGCCCTCGTCGCGGCAAACGTCGCAGGTGCCGCAGACGCCGGCTTCGTCCTCGCCGAAGTAACTGAGAATCCACTGCTGGCGGCAGCTGCGCGAATAACACATTTCCACCATCGCCTTGAGCTTTTCGCGGTCGCGGCGGTCTTTTTCCTCGATGGCATTCTCGTCGAGCTGGAGGCCGCGGGCGGAGACGTCCGGCTTGAGGAGGCGGGTGCCTTTCATCCGCTTTTTCGGGATGTCGAAGCGCTCCACGTAGCCGCCGCGGGCGAGGATGGACATCGCGCTGCCGACGGACATCGAGTTTTTGACATCCGCGTTTTCGGCGATTTCGTCGAGCGTGCGGTGGACTTCGAAATCCTTGTCCGCCTCGTTGAGCAGGTATTGATAGATCGAGCGGACGATGGCGGCGGTGGGGTTCGCGCCGTCGATGAAAAACTCCTGCGTGCGGGTGTCCGCGTAGTTGAAGAGCATCTCGCAGAATGCGTTCTCCCCGTCGCGGCCGGCGCGTCCGGCTTCCTGATAGTAGGCCTCCACGCTGCCGGGAATTTCATAATGGACCACGAAGCGCACGTCCGAGCGGTCGATGCCCATGCCGAATGCGTTGGTGGCCACGGCGACGTCCGCCTTGCGGTGGATGAAGATTTCCTGCGCGCGTTCGCGCTCCTGGTCGCCCATGCCGCCGTGATAGGCCACGCATTTCACGCCCCAACTGGCGAGCGTTTCGGAAACCGACTCCACTTTCTTGCGGGTGGCGCAGTAGATGATGCCGGTCTTGTGCGCGGCGATGACGGCTTTCATCCGTTCGTCCT
>JBGSTM010000069.1:0-44530 GCA_041736495.1 Akkermansiaceae bacterium | reverse complement strand
GAGCCCGGCGTGCCGACCGCGCCTATGCCGTGGAGGCCGCCAACACCCACGTCGCCGCCCTCGCGCGGACGGACGTGGACTTCGGCGGGGCGATGCGGCGTTTCGACTTGATCTGCCCAGACGGCATGCCGCTCGTCTGGGCGCTCAACTCGAAACTCCCCGCGGCGGAAAAACTAACCGACCGGGTCTACGGGCCGACCCTGATGTTGGAAACACTCCGGGCCACGGAAGGCAGGCAGGCGGATTTCAAACACTTCCTGCTAGGCGGCCGACAAAGCACCCTGGACAAACTCACGGCAAACTTCGCGGACCGGTTTCCGGGCGTTTCCATCGCCGGCACCTATTCGCCACCGTTTGGCGAGTGGCCTGAGGGCGAATTCGATCTCATCACGGAGAAGATCCGCCGCTCGGGTGCCAACCTCATCTGGGTGGGTCTCGGCTGTCCGAAGCAGGAATTCTGGATCGCCCGTAACATGGACCGGCTGCCACCGGGTGTTTACTTCGGCATCGGCGCGGCGTTTGCCTTCCACGCCGGGGAAGTCCGCCAGGCACCGCCACTGGTACAGAAATTCGGGCTCGAGTGGGCCTACCGCGTCGCCATGGAACCCCGCCGGCTTTTCAAACGCTACTTCACCTACAACTCGCTCTTTCTCTATCATCTCCTCCGCGACAAGACCTGCTGACAGACCGCTTTCAACCAACACCCCACCCCCACAACCGCCGAACCAAATGCCTATCAAATCCATCTGCTGCCTCGGCGCCGGCTATGTCGGCGGCCCTACCATGGCCATGATCGCCGCCAAGTGTCCTGATATCCAGGTCACCGTCGCGGACATGAACGAAGCCCGAATCTCCGCCTGGAACTCGGACACCCTTCCCGTTTACGAGCCAGGGCTCAGCGAAGTGGTCGCCTCCGCCATCGGCCGGAATCTTCATTTCACCACCGACATCCGCTCGGCCATCGCGGGTGCGGACCTGATTTTCGTCTCGGTCGGTACGCCCACGAAATCCTACGGCATCGGAGCCGGCCGCGCGGCGGACCTGCGCTACATTGAATCCGCCGCACGCCTGATTGCCGAGGTTTCGGAAGGTCACAAGATCATCGTCGAGAAGAGCACGATCCCGGTAAAAACCGCCACCGCGATCAAGTCCATTCTGGCAGCGAACTCGCCCCATGGCGCGACGTTCCAGGTCCTATCCAATCCCGAGTTTCTCGCGGAAGGCACGGCCATCGCGGACCTCGAATGCCCGGACCGCATCCTCATCGGCGGTGAAACCACCCCCGAAGGAAACGCGGCGGTCGAGGCGCTCGCCTCGGTTTACGCCAAGTGGATTCCCCGCGAACGGATCCTCACCACCAACCTCTGGTCGTCGGAACTCTCCAAGCTCGTCGCCAACGCGTTCCTCGCCCAACGGATTTCCTCGATCAACTCGATTTCCGCCCTCTGCGAAGCAACCGGCGCGGACGTCGATGAAGTCGGCCGGGCGATCGGTATGGATTCGCGGATCGGGCCAAAATTCCTCAAAGCCTCCGTCGGCTTCGGCGGTTCGTGCTTCCAGAAGGACATTCTCAATCTCGTGTATCTGTGCGATTCCTTCAACCTGCCCCATGTCGCCGAATATTGGCGCCAGGTGGTGCATCTCAACGACTGGCAGAAGAGCCGCTTCGTCGAGAAAATCGTCCGCACGCTGTATAATACCGTCAATGGCAAGCGCATCGGCATCCTTGGATTCGCCTTCAAGAAGGACACCAACGACACCCGAGAATCCGCCGCCATCCAGGTTTGCCGCGACCTCCTCCAGGAACGTGCGAATCTGGCGATCTACGATCCGCAGGTAGACGAGAAATCCATCCATCAGGACTTGATCGACGCAGGCGTTTCGCCGGACCTCATTGCGACAAATGTAGAGATCTGCGCCGACCCCTATGCAGCCGTCAAGGGAGCCCACGCCTTCGCCACCCTCACCGAGTGGGACGAATTCCGCACGCTCGACCTGCCGCGGATCTACGACCTGATGCTCAAGCCCGCTTTCGTTTTCGACGGCCGGGCCATCCTGCCCGCAGATAAACTGGTTGCCCACGGCTTTGATTCGTTCGTGATTGGAAAAGGACTTTGAAAAGCGTCCCAAGTTTCAAAGGCAAATGTCTGAAAGTCGAAGAACTTGGACTTTCCGCTTTCGACATTTAGTCTTTTAGACCTTAAGACTTACAGCTCTTCGAATTTCCAGCATCTACCCCATGAACATCCATCCCGAGTTCCACCGCTTTCTTCATCGCCAGGACAAGGAAAACCTTCTCGGCCAGCGGGGTGTGGTCATCTGGCTCTGCGGCTTGTCCGGATCCGGAAAATCCACCATCGCCAATGCGGCCGAGCGGGTCCTTCACCAGCAGGGGCGCTTCACCACGATTCTCGACGGCGACAACCTGCGAACCGGCCTCAATTCGAATCTCGGATTCACCGATCAGGACCGCCTCGAAAACATCCGTCGGATCTCGGAGGTCGCCAAGGTATTCGTCTCCCAAGGAGTCATCACCTTTGTTTCCGCCATCACGCCACGCGGGGAACTCAGGGATCTCGCCCGCGGCCTGCTCGGTAAGGACCTCTTTGAAGTGTATGTCAAAGCGAGCTACGAAGCCTGCGAAAAGCGAGACGTCAAAGGCCTCTACGCCAAAGCCGCCCGTGGCGAAATCGATCATTTTACCGGAAAAGACGGCTCATTCGAACCACCGCAGAGCCCCGACATCGTCCTTGATACCGAATCAATGACTATTGAGGACGCCGCCTTTGAACTGCTGGAAGCGATCCGCGAAAAAATCACCGCGAATCGCCCGCTTTAACAACCGGCAATCCTCCCACCTTGAAAACAAGCTGAAGTCCTCGGGCTTCGGCTTGTTTTGTTTTTCCGGGTCATCCTCAAAAGCTCCGGAAACAACTTAACATCAGAGCCTAAACAGTAAGATTACCATTCCACCCAAGATGGTAATTAAATCTTGACCCTAGTAATTCGCAGCCCTATCCCCTCCCCGCCCCACGGACGATTTTCAGCATTTCATTCTTCAGAATTTCAGCATTTTCTCCACCCATGCCCAGCTATCAACTCAGCCAGCTCGACCAGCTCGAGGCCGAAGCCATTTTCATCCTCCGCGAAACCGCAGCACAATTTGAAAACCCCGCGCTGCTGTTTTCCGGCGGCAAGGATTCAATCGTCATGGCCTGGCTCGCCCGCAAGGCATTCTGGCCGGCTCGCATGCCGTTTCCGCTGGTGCACATCGATACCGGACACAATTTTGAGGAAACCATGACCTACCGCGATGAATTCGTGGAACTCATCCGCGCGTCGCTGGTCGTCGGGTCCGTGCAGGAATCCATCGACACCGGCCGCGTCGTCGAGGAAAAGGGTCCGACCGCTTCCCGCAACAAACTCCAAACCGTCACCCTGCTCGACACCATCGAGAAGAACCAATACGACGCCTGCCTCGGTGGCGGCCGTCGCGATGAGGAAAAAGCCCGCGCCAAGGAGCGCTTTTTCTCGCACCGCGACGACTTCGGCCAATGGGATCCGAAAAACCAGCGCCCCGAACTCTGGAACCTCTTCAACGGCCGCAAGAATCCGGGCGAACATTTCCGCGTCTTCCCGTTGTCCAATTTCACGGAGATGGACATCTGGATGTATATCAAGCGCGAGAAAATCCCGCTGCCGTCGATCTACTTCTCCCACGAACGCGACGTCTTCGAGCGCGGCGGATCATTGTTGGCCGTTACCAAGTTCCTCAAACCCCAGGATCACGAACCGGTCGAACGGAAGATCGTCCGCTTCCGCACCATTGGCGACGCCACCTGCACCGGTGCCGTGGAATCCACCGCCGCGGACCTCGATGAAGTCATCGCCGAAGTCGCCGCCGCCCGCCAGACCGAACGCGGCACCCGCTCCGACGACAAACGCTCGGAAACCGCCATGGAAGACCGGAAGAAGGAAGGATACTTCTAAATAAAAGCTGAAATGCCGGAACATTGAAATTTCGTTCGGTCCTTGGCATCCTCTCTCAGCTTTTTAGTTTCAGAGTCTTAGCATTTACCTCCATGTCCCTTCCCAAACCAAGCGCGACCCAGAAACTCCGCGTGGCCTCGATGCTCTACGCAACGGCCCGCAAGGTGAAACTCGCGGCCTTGAAGCGGGTCCACCCGGATTGGACGGAAGACAGGTTGCTCCACGAATTAAACCGTCGCTTTTTCCTCCTGCATGATTGAGCTGATCGATACATTCATCCGCCCGCTCAACGAGCATGGCATCCGGTATTTCATCACCGGCTCGGTGGCGTCCATGGTCTATGGTGAACCGCGTCTCACCAACGACGTCGATGTCGTCTTGGAAATCACGTCCAGTGAGATTCCCAAACTGGTGAAAGCATTTCCCGAAGCGGATTTCTACCTGCCTCCCGTCGAAGTGATCGAAACCGAACTGCTGCGCGGGAGCCGGGGACACTTCAACATCATCAGCCAGTCAACCATGCTCAAGGCGGATATCTATCTGGTGGGTGCCGACCCTCTTCAGAAGTGGGGAATGAACGAGGCGCGCTTCCTTGACATTGACGGACAGCAAGTATCATTCGCCTCCCCTGAATATGTCATCATCCGGAAACTCGAATTCTACCGCGAAGGAAACTCGTCGAAACACCTGCGTGATATCGCTTCCATGCTCACTGAATCCCCGTCCGAAATCGATCGAGACACACTCTCCGCACACATTACCCAACGCCATCTCGAAACCGAATGGCAGGCCGCCCTGGTCCTAACCACTCCCTGATCTTTCAATTTCAGCCTCTCAGCTTTTACCCCACATGGACCTACTCCGCTTCACCACCGCCGGCTCCGTCGATGACGGCAAATCCACCCTCATCGGCCGCCTTCTTTATGATTCCAAATCCATCTTCGAGGACCAGCTCGAGGCGATGGAGGAATCCTCCCGCCGTCGCGGCGATGAAAACGTCAACCTCGCGCTCCTAACCGACGGCTTGAAGGCCGAGCGCGAGCAGGGCATCACCATCGACGTCGCCTACCGCTACTTTGCCACGCCCAAGCGGAAATTCATCATCGCCGACACGCCGGGCCATACCCAGTACACCCGCAACATGGTGACCGGCGCTTCCACCGCGAACCTCGCCATCATCCTCATCGACGCGCGCAAGGGCGTGATCGAGCAGACCAAGCGCCACAGCTTCATCGCCAACCTGCTGCGCATCCAGCATCTCGTCATCGCCGTGAACAAGATGGACCTCGTCGATTACTCCGAGGAGGTTTATAACAAAATCATCCAGGACTACCGCGAATTCGCCTCCCGCCTCGACAATATCGTCGAGATCACCGACATCCCGATTTCCGCACTCAACGGCGACAATGTCGTGGACAAGTCCGAGCACATGCCGTGGTACCAGGGCCCGACGTTTCTCTATCACCTCGAGCACGTCTATGTCGGCGGCGAGGAGAACCACGTGGACGCGCGCTTCCCGGTGCAGTGGGTGATCCGCCCGATGAGCGACGAATGGCACGACTTCCGCGGCTACGCAGGCCGTGTCGCCGGCGGCGTCTTCAAACCCGGCGACGAGGTCACCGTGCTTCCGTCGGGATTCAAAACCCGCGTCAAGGCGATCCACAGCCCGGACGGAGAGTTGGAGGAGGCGTTCGCGCCGCAGTCCGTCTGCATCACGCTCACCGAGGAGATCGACATCTCGCGCGGCGACACCCTGGTGAAGTCCAACAACCCGCCGCGGGTCTTGCAGGACATCGAGGCGATGATCTGCTGGTTTTCCAACAAGCCGATGCCACCCAAGGCGAAGTTGATCATCCGCCACACCACCCAGGAAACCAAAGCCATCATCCAGGACGTGAAATATCACGTGGACATCAACACGCTGCACAAGATCGAGGGCGTTACCGGATTTTCCATGAACGACATCGGCCGCATCACCCTGCGCACCGCCGTTCCGCTGATCCACGATTCGTATCGCCGCAACCGCATCACGGGTTCGTTCATCCTCATCGATCCCGGCACGAATGAAACCGTCGCAGCGGGGATGATCGTTTAAGGATCAAATCTGAAATGCTGAACTCCGAGCTTTTGCGACGCTCGATTTCAGCTTTTCAGTTCCCGGTTTTTCAGCGTTTATTCGATGCATGGAAGTTCGCAGCATAGAAGCGGTGGTTAAAGCCCTCAACGATGCGGAAGTGGAATACATCATCGTCGGCGGCGTGGCGGTAAACGCCCACGGATTCGTCAGGATGACGCGGGACCTCGACCTAGTCCTCCGACTGGACCGGGAGAATGTGATTCTCGGACTAAACACGCTTTTCAAGGCGGGCTACCAAATGGCAATTCCAGTGAGTGCTGAGGATTTTGCCACTCCCGAGACACGGGATCAATGGAGGACGGAGAAAAACATGATCGTCCTGAAGCTGTGGAGTGACATCCACCGACGCACTCCGATCGACATCTTCATTTACGAACCGTTCGAGTTCGCCGAAGAGAGCCTACAAGTAATCCGGATGGAGCTGTCTCCGGACATTTCAGCTCCGATTGTCTCACTCGAAACCCTGTTGACCATGAAACGTGAGGCGGACCGCCCTCAGGATCACATCGACATTCAAGAACTTCAACGTGTCAGATGAATCCGCTGGAGCAAATCAATCCGGACTGGAATTGGGGCACCGCCGAAGGTAGCAGAGAACTCGATCGGCTACTGGACCAGCGCCTCACTTTCATCGAAAAGCTCCAGTGGCTGGAAGAAGCCGAAGATCTCACCCTCGCATTCCAAGCATGCCGCGAGAAACGTCAGGCGGAGCAGGCCGAGGGCGAGCCTTCCACAACGTGACACAGGCATTCCTGCCTGTTCTTCGAGCGGACTGAGGCTGGTGAAAGAACAGGCAGGAATGCCTGTGTCACTTCCCAATCACCCCTCGAGTTCTTCGACAAGCACCCGTTTTTTCTTCTTTGCCAGCCAGCTGCGGACCAACTGGGTGAAGACCACCCCGAGCGCGATGATGGAAATCCCCCAGATCGCCCACTTCAAATTGCCATCGCCCACTCCCACGCCGCTGAGAATGATTCCCGTGCCGATGATCCCGTTGCAGAGAATGGAGACAGGCAGATAGAGCATGAACGGAGCCCGCAGGAATCCCAACAGGTAGTTCTGGAAGAAAAACGGAATCCCCGGTGTCAGCTTCAACACCAGAATCAGTCTGAAATGATCCCCACGCGGCAGATCCGGGATTTTGATCGATGAGGAGGCAAGCACCTTCTCAACCAGCCGGCGCGCGGGCCCGGCCGCCAGCCAATACGTCCAGGTCAGGTTGATGGCGATCGCCAGCATCGACAGTGAAACAGCCATCACCGGATCATGGCGCCAGACCACACCGGCGGTAAAAAGCAGCGCGCTGATCGGAATCGGCAGGCCCGGGAGGAATACCAGCGCGATGAACAGCGCCGCGGGATTTCGCACGAGATAATCGTTCAACTGCGTCCAAACTTCCTTCAAGCGAGCGAGATCCACGCCCCACTTCCAGGCCAGCCAGCCAAAAACCACTGCCGCTACCAGCAGAAGGCCCAACCCGATCCGCACGTTCCGGTGCGCCAATGTCTTGCGTAGCATTTCCATCCGGCGAGGAACCTCGCCTTTTTAGCCTGCATTGGCAAGGTCTCACACCCCTCCTTGGTATTCCCGTCTCCACAGCTTTCGCCCCTTTGAATTGACCCTTCATCTTTGTTCATATTTTCTTGAACAATAGGGAGTCTAAATCAAACTTCGCGCAAGGGAGTTACTTGGCTTCCGGAATGAAATCCATGGATTTGCGGGTAGGTCAGCGTCTTTCCAGACCTACGACCAAGGGCGGCAGCGTCCCGGCGAGCTGTGCCAATTGGTGCGCGGACACTCTGTCCGCCTGCCAATGAGTTACGGAGTATCCCAGCCTGCAAAATTGCTCCGCTCGCTGGGCCACTCCCATTTCTCACGTTATTGCCCTGGGCCCAATCAAGACCGCGCTTGCCACAGGCCCGAATTCCATAACCCGTTAGCAGTCCACTGCCACCGAACATTTCCATGAAACGCGCCATCATTTCAGGCATCACCGGCCAGGACGGATCCTATCTCGCGGAATTCCTGTTGGACAAGGGTTACGCGGTCCACGGTCTTGTCCGCCGATCCAGCCAATTCAACCGCACCCGCATCGAACACCTGCGGCGCGAGGGCAAACCTTTGGAGCTGCATTACGCCGACCTCGGCGATCAAACCACACTGCGGCGAATCATTTCCAAGATCCGGCCCCACGAGTTCTATCACCTTGCCGGTCAGTCGCACGTGGGCCTCAGTTTCGAGATCCCGGAATCCACGGTCTCAGAAACCGCCGTCGCCACGCTCTCCCTGTTGGAAATCTGTCGGGATCTGGAGTCTCCGCCGCGCTTTTTCCATGCCGCGTCTTCCGAGTTGTTCGGTGTCCCAAGCCATTTTCCTCAAACCGAGGAAACCCCTTTCCGCCCGGTGAATCCCTACGGATGCGCCAAAGCTTTCGCCGCCAACCTTTGCAGCGTCTACCGCGGCGCCCACGGCATGTTCGTCGTCAACGGCATCCTCTACAACCTCGAGTCCCCGCGCCGGGGCGAAAGCTTCGTCACCCGCAAGATTGCCTCCACCGTCGCCCGGATTCACGCCGGCAGCGGTGAGATTCTCGAGCTCGGCAACCTCGACTCCGAACGCGACTGGGGATACGCCCCCGAATACGTGGAAGCCATGTGGCTCACCCTCCAGCATTCCGTGGCGGATGACTTCATCTTCGCCACCGGCACCTCCACAACCGTAAGGGATTTTGCGACCGCCGCGTTCCTCGAAGCTGGAATCACCCTGAACTTCCACGGTGCCGGGGAAAACGAAACCGCCACCGACCGGGCCACCGGAAAAACCGTGATGCGCGTCAATCCCAAGTTCTTCCGCCGCGTCGACAGCCACCGTCTCGTCGGCGATCCCGCCAAGGCCCATCACGTGCTCGGTTGGAAACCCGTCACCACCGGTGCCCTCGTCGCCCAACTGCTCACCCGGGCGGAAATGGGGTCGTTGGGGGTTGGGGATTCTTCACGGAGCGCGGAACTTTAGTCCGCATGCCGATGAGGTGCGAAAAAGACGCCCAATCGAATTCCGTTCCGCTCCCCACGGACCGCAGACCTTCAGTCCGCCCGGCCATGAAGTGAGAAAGAGCCGCCCGATAAAAGCCGTTCCGCAAGCCTTTGCATTCCCTGCCACCCCACATTGGCGGCTGACTTATCATGGCAGCGCTTACCTTCCGCCAACGGCCATTTCACCCGGCATTGCCTGCTGACCAGCCCTGACTTCAGTGCGCTACGCCGGTCAAACGGGTACCGCGCTACCTTTTGCAACCTTCAAACGCCTTTCTTCCGAAGGGAAACCTCGTTTCACCATGAGTGAAACCGATTCTTCCAACGGTGAAATCAGTTTCACCATTAGTGAAATCGATTCTTCCATTAGTGAAATCGGTTCTTCCAATGGTGAAACGCAATCTTCCAAGAGTGAAATCCATTTCACCGTTGGTGAATTGCGTCTCACCCAGCGCCAATTTGCCTCATTTCCCGAAGAACACGGACCCGCAGCCCTCAGCCTTTCCGCCCTTGAGGTGGGAAATCGAGGCTTAATGGCCAGCTTCGGACAAAACGCACACCAGTGACGCGCGAAAGAATCGCCTGATCAAATCCCATTCCATTCTCCTTGATCTTGCCCTTCACTCTCCATTGTCTCCGCCGCTCACAGAGCGACGTTACAAGACCCGCTTTTCGCCCCCCATTGAATACGGCCTGATCAAGGCCGTGCCACCTCCCCACTTCCTCCCCCATTCGACGTTCGATGTTGAGCGTTCGATGTGCAATGTTCCTTGCACCTCATTCCACCTTCTCCACCATGGCACTCGATTCAAAATCCTTAGTCACCGGCGCCGCCATCTTCGGCACGATTCTTGTCGGAATCTTCATGGCCGTGTTCGTCAGCACAAACGCCGCTGGTGGCATCGCCGCTCTCGTTCCGCTGATCACCGTGATCCTGACCTTGCTCGCGCTGATCAACCCTCGCGCGGGCATTTTCGGACTCGCGGCCCTTGTCATCTGGGTGGATGAGTTCAAACGACTAGCCGTCTATTACGGTGGAGCTTATTCGACGACAGTAATCCAGACGCTGGCAATGCCCTTCATCGTGCTTGCTGCCCTAAACGCGGGATTTCTTCTGAACATCATGTTCCGCAAGGTGAAAATAGACAGGCTCGGGATCATGATATATATCGTCGGGGCAATCATCGGTTTAGTCATCTTCAAAACCATGGCCGGAAGCTTTGCCGAACGAGGTCAACGGGCCGCCAATATCGTCGGTTACTTGACTTTGATTCCTATCGCTTGTGCCTACTTTAAATCTTTTGACGATTGGCGAAAATTTTTTGCATTCCAAGTGATTGTGGCGCTACCAGCAGCGGCATGGGCCATCAAACAATACTACTTTGGATTCGATCAGATCGAGTGGGAATACGCCCGATCCGGACTTTCAAAAGTGCACTATAGCCAGATGTTTGCCTTCGATAAACCACGTGTCTTCGGCTTTTTCGGATCTGCTTCTGCCCTGGGCTGTGTGGCGATCTATTGTGCTTTCACTTGGTGGCATAGCTTCCGTTTCGGGGAAAAGCGGCTTTTCTGGTTCCTTTCTGCGATTCTTCTCAGCTGGGTTCTCATTGTTTCCACCCAACGTGCCGCTCTTCTTTATCCACTCATCGTGCTGGTCGCCGCATTCGCCTTTCGTACGAGAGCCCGGGTGATAGCACTCTACTCCACTGGTTTCATCCTCGTGTTTCTTGGCATCTTCAATGCCAAGTATCTCCTTAACGACGGCATAGATAACACCAACCGCTTCCTCGCCAATTTTGGCGGTGGTTCCTGGGGCGAACAAGTACTCAAAGTCAGCACATTTTCGGATCGCCTTCGCGGTTGGGAACGTTTGGGACGCCTGGAATCCTGGTCAATCTTAGGTACTGGAAAACAAACCTTCTCCTCGGTGACCGTTGGTTTCGATGTCAACAGCAGCGACTACAGTCATGACGTTATCAATCGAATTCTCATCAACTACGGTGTGATCGGCCTACTTTGCGTCGCGATTCCCGGCGCAATTCTGTTGGGAGCACTTCACTCTACCGTCTTTGTTCAGCGTGACAAACAGGATCGCAACGACACCGCTTTTGCCATCGCCTTGTCCCTTCCCATGATCTTCATGTCCTTCCTTGGGGGTGATAATTTCAACGCAAATCCGATCAACCTTCAAATCTGGACGGCTTTCGTCGGGGTGCTGATTGTTCGCCAGTCTCACCTCCGCAAGAAAGCCGAAGAGCGGCAGGAAAAACGTGAGAGCATGCTCCTGCCTGGTCCCATGAATACACCCGCGTCACAAATCCGCTAACCTTCAATTAACGTTAGCCTTCTAATGCCCGAGTGTCGAATTCATCGCCAATTAAAACAAACCCCTTGATTTTTCGGACGCTAGGAGTTCGCTTAAAATCCCCTCAAACAAGATGATCGAATCCGCCCACTCAAGAGAGCAGCATCTCGGCTAAATGGACTTCGCATATCTAAAAAAGCGTCTATTGGGTGCGGATCGAACAAGCAGAATCGCCTCTGGCCTTGTCCTGACGACCTCACAAAGGATCATAGCGCTTGTAATCAGTGTTGTCACTGTGCCTCTGGCTGCCGAACAACTTGGAGCGGAGCGATATGGAATTTGGATGGCGATTGCCTCTGTAGTTGGCTGGCTAGGGCTCTCTGATCTGGGGATCGGACAAAGCATGTCGGTCTCCATCGCAAAAGCCAATGCTCAAGAGAACGAACCCGAGATACGAAAGATTATCGCAAGTGGCGGGGTGTTCCTGCTTGTGATTGCCCTAATTCTCGCATCCTTAGGTGCCACTTACGGCCTTACAAACTACTTCCCTGCTGTCGCCCGAGTTTCTACTCCCGAAATCAAAACTGAGATGCGCTGGGCCTTCGCAATCGCGGCGATACTTTTTGCGATCAATCTCCCTGCAAGTATTGCCTCGATCACCCTTAATGCGTGTCAGCAGTTCATACCCGCCACCATTATTGCGATCATTGGAAATGTCTTAGGATTCGCAGTTCTTGTCCTTGTAATAAAATTTGCTGATTATCTGCCATTCTATACTGCTGCGTATGCCGCAACATTTCTTGCAATAAACATTGGAACATGCTGGTGGTATTTCAAAAGAAAAGCTCCGGCCCGAATCCCACGGATCGAAGACTTCGACTTGAAGGAAATGCTCAGATTGTCAAGGACAGGCATTTTCTTCTTCATGTTGGGTGTGGGCTGGCTGATCAATTCGCAGACAGACACTGTAGTTATTGGCCGCATTCTTGGCGCCACCGATGTTACGCCCTACAGCGTCGCTTGGCGGCTTTTCAATTACACGACCATTGTCCAGGCAGTCTTGGTGGGCCTGCTTACCCCGAGCTATACGGATGCCTTTGCCAAAGCTGACTTCGCGTGGATCAAGAAGACATTCCGACTCCACCTTGGAGCAGGAGTGGTCATCACAGGTTTTGGATGCATTACCCTGGTAATATTCGGGAGGTCCATTATCGAGATCTGGGCAGGCCCATCGGCAGTACCGAGTCAGCAAACAATCCTATGGATGGCTGCGCTGACGACATTATACGCATTTACTGTTCCGATGGCGGTTATCCTCAATTCAATGGGAAAGCCAAAAGGAATGGCATTATACGGTGGACTCACTGCAATTGTGAATATATTTCTTTCGATTCATTGGGTTGAAGAATATGGAATCACTGGAGTGGTAGCTGCTACATTCTGCTCATATTTAGTTATAAGCGTGATTCCCAGCATTATCGAGCTCCGATATCGACTAAATCGTGCCGTTCTGAATTCGAAAACATAGGCAAGAAGTCAACAAAACAAGAACCTTATACCCTTTGATGAAAACGATGTTGAACCACCCCGACCTCGCTTGCCCGATTTGCAATGCTCCTGGAATCCCCATAAGGGCGAGACTGGGAAGCGAAATATTAAAAAAATATAAAGACCATGTCGGCGTTGAACTGAGCGAAGATGTTGTTTCCAATCATTTCAAAGAAATTTATGTACAGCTATTATGCGAAGCATGTGATCTGAGGTGGTTCACCCCGAGTGAATTAGGTGGTGACAAATATTATCAAGAAGTATCCGAGACTCTAGGGTATTATTCGCTGGACACATGGGATAAAAGAAAGGTGCTTCAAATTCTGAAGGAGACACCACCCACGATGGTCATCGAACCAGGCTGCGGCGATGGCTCACTGCTCAAGGAAATCGTCAAGAGTGGCATTCGGGCAGTAGGCACGGAAATCAACCTTCGATCCATTGCTGTTGGGAAAGCTGCCGGCTTGTCGATTTACCTACCTGCGAACGTTCCTGCAGATATCGAACCTGATTGCATGATCAGCCTTCAGTCGCTCGAACACATGGAAGATCCAGTGGATTTCCTTAAGGTAATTTTTGAGAAATTCCCGACAATCACGAAAGCATATATTGCCGTTCCATGCGCTTATACTATGTTAGGTCATACTAATGACCCCTTGGTATGGCCCCCGCACCATTTTACCCTGTGGTCGGAAAAAAGTCTAATCGCTGTGCTTAAGCGAGTTGGATTTAATGTTGTTAAAACACACTATGATATTAACAACTTCTACTGCTTTCGTCACACCCAGCGGAAAATGGAGCAGAAGCGGCTCATTGGGTTGCCTCGCATCCCGGATAATTTCATCGGATATTTCATCTTCCATTCGCTCCGGATACTCGGAGTGAGATGGGCAAAATCAAGACACAGTATTCTCGTTGAAGCTACGAGATCCCATCATCTCGCTTCCCGACAATCGTAAATGTTCAGCTTGAAGCTAAAACACATTTCGGTCAGGAACTGAAGGTTTCTGTAGATCCATGCACAATCTCCAAACAGTTTCCTGAATCAAATGGGTTATTTGCAAAGCCTCCGACAGAAAAATGCCTTCATCCCTGGTATCGGTGGGGTATTTCTGAATCCAGCCTATCTAATTCGAAGGACACTTGCGGAATCGATAAGAATTTCCGCCGAGACGGTCAGGGGCAGCGTTCTTGACTTTGGTTGTGGATCCAAGCCCTATGAGAGCCTATTCCGCGTTGACGAGTACATAGGACTGGACATTGAAGTCAGTGGACATCCTCCCGGTGGTAAGAGCCCTGATATCTATTACGATGGCAAGCACATTCCGCTGGAAGACGCCTCGGTGGACCATGTCTTCAGTGCGGAGGTATTCGAGCATGTCTTTAATGCACCGGAACTGTTCCGTGAAATTCACAGGGTGTTGAAACCGGGAGGAACCCTGATTATGACATGCCCGTTTGTCTGGCCGCTTCACGAGGAACCCTATGACTTTGCGCGCTACACACCTTACGCTCTAACATATTTTCTAACTGATTCAGGCTACGCCTCAGTGACGGCTGAGAAACACGGCCATCCGGCCGAGGTCATCTGCCAGCTTTCTCTGGAATACCTGTGCCAGCTGGTCCCGCGAATCCCTCTGGCAGGCGGTGCTCTTGGCATGCTCTTGTGCGGCCTCTTCAACGTGACGGGGCGGGTGGCGGCAAGGATCCTGCCAAACAACGGCAAGCTCTATCTGAGTAACCTCGTGATTGCCACGAAGTGATTTCACTGATGAAGATCCTCCACCTCTGCACCTATGACACCGGAGGTGCCGCGAACGCAGCGCTGCGGCTCCACGAGGGATTGAAGCGACTCGGGCAAGAAAGCGTCTTTGCAAGCCGGACAACCGCCGTGGCCGCACCAGACCGCGTGGCGGTGATCAAACCACAAGGAGACTGGATTGCCCGACAGGCGCCGCGCATCGAATATCATCTCGCCCGTCTGCTTTTCCCGATGGTGCGGCCCGTCCTCACCCGTGGTTTGCTTCCCGGCTTCGGACTGCGGGCCATGGAGGTAGTGCAGCCGGACATCGTGAACTTGCATTGGGTGGACCATGGAATGATTTCGACACGCGACCTCGCCCGGCTGGCGGCGTCCGGTATCCCGCTGGTGTGGACGTTGCACGACATGGTTCCGCTCACCGGTGGTTTCGGCTATCGCGAGGTCGTAGGATTGCAGCCCGCAGCCCTCGGACCGCTGACCTGCGGGGGCACCAGAGCCGCAGCGAGCAGAGCGCTCCTCGATCGGCGGAGGCAGGCACTTGAAAGCGCTCACCTGACCGTCGTGGCGCCCAGCCACTGGCTCGCCGAGGAGGCCCGGCGGAGTCCCGTCTTCGAGAAACACCGGGTAGTTCATATCCCCTATGGCATCGACACCTCCGTTTTCCTCCCTCTGAACCGTGAGGCGGCAAGAAATCGCTGGAATCTTCCGCAAGACGCACGAGTGATCCTGTTCGGAGCGGATACGTTCGACGACACCCGCAAGGGCATGCATCACTTGAAAGCAGCATTAGCGCGGATGAATCCGCCGCCCGATGGCCAGCCCTTGCTGCTGGTGGGCTTCGGAAACAGGGCAGACCTGAAGCCGGACGATTTCCCGATCCCTGTGCAAGGCCTTGGCAGGCTCAGCAGTGCAGAAGACATCGCCATGCTCTACTCCGCTGCGGACGTGTTCGTCTGCCCCAGTCGTGAGGACAACCTGCCAAACACGATGGTCGAATCTCTCGCTTGTGGGACGCCTGTAACAGGCTTCCAAGTCGGAGGGCTGATGGATCTCGTGCTTGAAGGAATCACTGGCAGCCTGGCGCGCTGCTATGACGAGGCCGGCCTGGCATGCGCGCTTGAACAAGTGCTTTACGCCGCCCCGGAAAAAAGGGCGGAAATGCGGTATGCATGCCGCCACTTGGCGGAGTTCAGACTCAACCTCGGACATCAGGCGACAGGCTATGAGGCCATCTACCGGGACATGCTGTCCAAGATACCAGCCTGAGCGGCCAGTCTCATGCAAGACACAAACCTCTCCGCAACCGGCTTGAAAAGCATCGCCTTCGTCATTCCGGAAGCTCGCATGAACTCCTGTGGAGTCACCGACTACGTGATCCGCATGTCGGCGGCTCTAACAAGGCAAGGGATCAGAGTGTCCGTGCTGTCTTTGCGGGGATGTCCGGAAGCCCGGGTCGTTTGCACGTCGGAGGGCGACGTTTCGATCATGCCGTTGTCCGCCGGGAGCGCCTTCCAGTTTGAAGTTCTGGCGGTCCAGTTTGTTCCAAGCTTCACCCGGGATGGAATCGGATTCATGGAAACAGTGATCGGTCTGAAACATCCGGGGGTCCACCTCATGCTCCATGAGATCTGGATGATCCCGATGCCAGGAAACCCGCTCGGGATCAAAGACCGGATCAAAGGCATACTCCAGAAACGCCAGTTGAGGAAATTCATCCAGGCCTGCGGTCCCGCTTCGATTGCGACGTCCAACAGGTTCTATCAATCTTTACTGATCAATGCCGGCATCCCGGCAGGTGTCTCGCCCATGCCGGCCAATATCCCACTGGGCACTTCGGCTGCACCACCCGAATTGCTGGAACTCCCACCGTGGTGGGGTGACCGGGAAAACCGCTTCCTCTGGATCTCATTTGGCAGCCTCTACACAACCGACTGGGACTGCGGCCGGATGTTTGCGGAGATCCGGGCGCTCGAAGATTCCGGAAACACGCGGTTTGCCTGGGTTTTTTGCGGAAACCTTCAAGAGCACGACCTCCTGACCGTTCGAATGACAGCGGAAGCCAACGGCTTCGGTGATGAAATATTCTTTACCGGCCGTGTGAATGCGGAAGCGGTCGATTGGTGGTTGCGCCAGGCGGACGCAGCCTTCGCCGGCTCTCCCGGAGAAGTCTGGCCCAAAAGCGGCGGTCTTCTCGCCTCGGTGGAACGCCGACTCCCGGTTTTGCTGCCCCGGGGATGCCATCAAATAGAGATCGAACCGGGCGGAGCCTTCGCCACGACAGCCGCTGAAATCCTGCGCCTCGCCAGCGATTTCCGAAGCAATCCGCGTTCATTCCATTTCCGCACTCTGGAAGAAGTGACCGACATCTTCATTTCCGAACTGATAATCCGCCCTAACCCACTACCCGACCCCGCAATTTGAGAACGGATACCGACAACAATCAAATGGACGAGACCGCCATGGAACACACTGCAGACACTCGGTTGGCCGGATACGCAAAAAACATCCATTCCCAGTTTGGGGAAGATGGCATCATCGCCAAGATCCTGGAAATGCTGCCCGAGCGCGACCACTGGTGTGTAGAATTTGGTGCCTGGGACGGACGCTTTCTATCAAACACCTGTCGCCTGATCGAAGAGGATGGCTATGCCGCCGTTCTAATCGAAGGTGACGTCGAGAAGTGCAAAGAGTTGAAGAACAACTTTGTGAAGTTCCCGAAGGTCATTCCAATTCAGAGGTTCGTCGGGTTCGACCAGGACCGGTTGGACGACATTCTGGAGCCAACTCCCATACCGCAGGACTTTGATTTCCTGTCGATCGATATCGACGGGTGTGATTACCACATCTGGGAGAGCTTGCAAAGCCACCGTCCCAAAGTCGTCTGCATCGAGTATAACCCGACGATTCCCAACGGCTTGCGATTCGTTCAAATCAAGGACTTTTCCATCGCCCAGGGAGCCAGTTTGGATTCGTTAGTCGATCTCGGACTCTCGAAAGGTTACGAACTGATTACGACCACCCGGAACAATGCGATTTTTGTCACAAAGGAACTTTATCCCTTGTTTGGGATCGAAGACAACAGCGTCTCAGTCCTCAGGGAGGACACCACGTGGGTCAGCCAGGTTTTCTTTGCCTATGATGGCGAGCTGATGGTTGCGGGAGCGAACCGGAGTCCTTGGAATGGCATCCAGCTGGACCGAATGATCCGGCAGCTACCCGGATTTCTACGGGGATTCCCCAGCAATATGAGCTTCATCCGCTGCAAGATGCTCGGACTTTGGAAAAAGATCTTCCGGCTGGCGCACCCGCAATGATTCCCATGAAGAAAAGAAACACGCGTGTCTTAATGGTCGCCCCATCGGGAGGCAGCCACGGGGGAATCGAGGTCTTCACGGCCGCGATCGCAAGGGAGGTGATCGACAGCGGTGGCTGCGATGTCCGGGTGGTTTACCGGATTGGATTCGATGTCCCGTTGCAGGAGACCATGGATCAGTCGCTGGCGAAGTTCAGAGTTCCGTGGAGAGTCATCCGAATGCTGGATTTCGAGTATTTGCGGGACCTGATTTGGGCGGATGTCGTCCACTGCCATTTCCCTCTGGTCTACGCCACCTATCCGGCCAGGCTGCTGGGAAAGAAGCTGGTCGTCACGATCGAGGCAAAACGGCACGCAACCGCACACGGTCGCAAATTCGTCTTTGGACTGAAACTCGCCCACGCGCAGTGGTATATTTCCAAGTTCGTCGCCGGGACATGGGGGAGAACAAGCTTTGATGAGAACTGTCGAATCGTGCCGGCTATTTCGGATCTACCCACAGCTTATGTGCCTCCAGCGTCGCGAAAGGGCTTCTTTTTCATTGCGCGCTGGGTTCCTTTGAAGGGCATTGAGCAATTGGTGGAAGCCTACGCGACAGCACAGATCGACCATAGTGAGCATCCCCTCTATCTCTATGGCGACGGCCCATTGCGCGATAAAATCGAGAGCCTTGTTGATCGTTGGAAGGTTCGTGAATTCATCGACATGCCCGGGTTCGTGCTTCCAGCGCAGAAAGAGGCGAAAATGTCATCCGCCAGATGGAACGTGGCTCCCGTGGCCTTTGCCGAAGATCTGGGACTCACGCCGATAGAAGCGAGATGCTGCGAAGTGCCGTCCATTGTCAGTCGTGCTGGAGGCGTGCCGGAAGCCGCGGGTGACCGGGCAATCTTCTGCGAGCCGGGAGACGTTCCTTCGCTCAGGCAAGCACTCGAGCAGGCGGTGGCGATGAGCGAGGAGGAGTATGAACGCCGTTGCCAGGCCTGCCACGCCAGTTTGGCAAGCTATCTTCCCCAGCCTGGATTTTACAATCAGGAGTATCAAAGACTGCTTTCCTGATATTTTTTTCAATCAATCATCCCATGAGCAGCCTTAGATCCATCGCGCGGAGCATCTACGTTACGACTAATACCTACCGTTACCAAACGGAGCTTCCCATTCTTTTGAACGCCGCGCGGATGATTCCGGGTGGCCTCGGCACCCTGCTCGACGCAGGTGCTGGCAGCGGATACTACATGAGGAAAATGCTGGCGGCGGGACTTTGTTCCCGGATTGTCGGTGTGGAGCCATTCGCTGACAATTTCAGGATTCTTGAAGCGGAATGCGCGCCTCTCAAGGACAAAGCCAAGGTGATCAACCGTCCAATTGAAGATACAGGTGTCGCTGCGGAGAGCATCGATACGATCATGAGCACACAAGTGATCGAACACATCGAGGATGACCACGCCGTGGCGCGGGAGTTTTACCGACTGCTCAAGCCGGGAGGCCACCTGATCATCACCGTCCCGCAGCCCCCCGAACCCTTCGAGCAACCAGGACATGTCCGGGAGGGGTATTATCAGAGAGATCTTGAGAATCTTCTAATCCCGGTCGGCTTCACTCCCATCCACTTCGATTGGGCGATCACCAGAACCACGCTCAAACGCTACATGGCGATCAGCCGGCTGCCAAAGCTTATGAGATTCATCCCACCAGCTCTCTGGGCCAGTGAAACCCACCGCACCCTGGAGGATCGGCGTGACGACCAACCCTACTGCATTCTCGGCCTGTTCCGGAAATGAACCGGCTCATCCTTGGGACCGGCGCCGCCGGGCGACTGAACCACGCGTCTGAAATCAGAAGCCTGTTGTCATCGTGCCTGCGGGCAGGCGCGGAAACTTTCGACACGGCCCCGCTCTACGGCTCCGGCGCGATGGAGTCATTGCTCGGGCAGGTCCTGAAAGCCGAACACGCCGAACCGAACGTCCTGGTGAACACCAAGTTCGGACTTGCGCCGGCGGTAAGGTTTCCCGAGCCCGCGGACTTCTATTTTGCGGCGAAAATCGCCCAAGCCGTAGGTCGCCGGCTTGGCGTCAAAGGCTCCCCTTCTCTGACACCGGCCACTGCGGTCGCAGCGGCGACCGAAGCGCTTGAGCGGGCCACCAAACTATTCGGCCCCTACCGGATTGATGTTTTTTTCGCCCACGAAGTTCCAATTGAAATTCTAGCAACTCCGGACTTTCTGGAGTTCATTCGCCAAGCGAAGCAACGGCAACAGTTCCGCCGGTTCGGCTTGGGCGGCTACCGCTCGACCTATCAAGATCACGGGGACGGAGCATTGTGGGACCATGTGGATGTCCTGCAGGTGGAATCGATACCCGGCGAACGGCCGGTAACACCGCCCGGCTGGAGTGGCGAGAATTTCCTGCACGGCGTGCTTGCCCCATTACGGCAGCCCGGCTCATCCCCGCCTTCCATGGAAACCTTGCGCGAGTGCTTCCACGAAGCGCTAGAAGTCCAGGGTGCCGCCCGGCTGGTGGTAGGTGTGTCTCGCCTGGCGAATTTTCAACTCGCCGTTGATGCTCTCCGTTCATGAAGATCTGAAATCACAACCGCCATTAATTTACCGCCATGTCCCTCCGCCAGTCCATCCAACGTCTCGCACAATATTCCGGCCACGAAGTCCGGAAGGCGCACCCGGAAGCTTATGAGGGCGTGCGCACGCTTGATCTGCTGGGGCTCGGCCTTAGAGACCTCATGCGCCATCGCGGGACCGTCCTCAAGTTCGTCCAAATCGGAGCAAACGACGGCATCACGGGGGATCCCATCCGCAGCTATATTCTCAAGCACCAGTGGCAGGGAATTCTTGTGGAACCTCAGCCGCGTGTTTTCGAACGGCTGAAGGAAAACTATCGCAATGTCCCCGACCTGCGGTTTGAGAACTGCGCGATCGCGAACATCGATGGCACTGCGAAATTCTACACCGTCCATGAGCCGGGAGGAGACGGCGTAATGGGCGAGACATTGGCATCCTTTGATCGTGCGCCTTTGGAACGCCATGTCCGTGGCCGGCAGGCAACGGTCGTGGAACTCGACGTGCCCACGCTCACTCCCGCCAGCCTCCTGGCGCGTCACGGGTTCGAAGCGTTCGATGTCTTGCAGATCGACGCAGAGGGTTACGATTTCGAACTTTTGAAAATGTTCGATCTCGGGACGGGTGGTCCACCGCTGATTCATTTTGAGAGTGGACAAATGAAGGCGTCCACCCAAGCGGAGTGCTACCGCCACCTGACTCGGCACGATTATGCGATGCTCACTTTGCGCGGTGACACGCTGGCCATGAAACCCCTACCATGATCGTGGATAATCATCGCCAGGCCGCCGCCATCCGCGCCGATTTCTGCGTGATCGGTGCCGGCGCGATGGGCATGGCGATGGCGCTGAAACTAGCGGCCGCGGGAAGATCTGTGCTCCTGCTAGAGGCCGGCGAAGAGGACATTACGGACGCCTCGCAGGATCATTTGCGTTGTGAGATCCGAGGCCGTGGGCATATCGGGTCTTCGAGCGGGCGGTTCCGCGTGTTCGGTGGCTCGACCGAGCGCTGGGGCGGCCAGGCGATGCGCTTCGACCGTGCCGACACCATTCCCCGCCCCGGCATCCACGAAGCCGGTTGGTCGTTGGACTACGAGGGACTCGCGGCCTGGTATCCCGAGGCGGAACGCTTCATGGGCGTGGAGAACGCTCCCTATGATCAATTCCGCCACGACTTCGATCGGACGGTTGCCCCTGACGCAGCGCTTGCGGAATTCGCGGATTTCAAAATCCACTATAGCGTCTTCACCCGCGAGCCGCGGTTGCGGGAAACCTATCGCACCGAACTGACGGGTTCTCCGACGCTGCACCTGTGGCGAGGCGCAGCCGTTACCGCGTTGCACACCGGAGGTCATGGTCGGGTCACTGGTGCGACAGTGCGCGCTGGCGGCGAAATCGGAGAGATTACCGCGGACCACTTCATTCTTGCGGCAGGTGGAATCGAGAACGCACGCTTCCTTCTGCTCCAGCGCGATCTACAAGGTATTGCTGAACTCGCCGAGCTGGACGCGATCGGACGTTTTTTTCAAGACCATCCCGGAGCGCACGTGGCAGAGATCCACGGCAAGGGAGCAGCCCGCATGCAGGGTCTGTTCCGGCTGAAGCACTCACCCGCCATGAGCCTCAAGGGCCGCATATCCTGGGGAGAGGAAATGCGGATCGCCGCAGGGCTTCCTGCGGTTTCCGGCACGTTTCTGGCCATGCGCCAGCGGTCGGAATATGACACGGAAGGATCCGCCCGCCGGATCGGCTCGCCCGCAGAATGGTTAGATGCCGCGAAATCCGCCTTGCTTGGAGAAATCTATTCACCTTTACATCACACTTACCTCGCGGTGTCTGCGGAAGACGTCCGCGATCCGCAAAGCCGCATCACACTTTCTGAAACCCAACAAGACGCGACCGGCATGCCGCGGGCGAAGATCGAGTGGAAAGTCGACCCACGGGTCGCGACGTCGATCATCGAATATGTCGCCGCAGTGGATGCCGCCCTGAAGCGATTGGACTTCCCGCCGCTCAGGAAGTTTCCCTGTCTCGCCAGCCCTGATGACCTGACCGCCGCGCTTCGCGACAACTCCCATCATATCGGCGCCACCGGCATGGGCACCTCGCCGCGCGACGCGGTCGTGGATCCCGACTCGCGAGTGTTCGGATTTTCCAATTTCTGGATCGCGGGAACTTCCGTTCTGCCCACCGGTTCTCACGCGAACCCCACCCTAACTGCATTCGCGCTGGCCTTCCGCCTCGCGGACCACCTCACCCGCTCCGCGTGAAAATGCCCGCACCCACCGATTGTTCCTGATGACAAACGCAGCCCACGAACAGCGAAGTTACTACGAGCGCACGGCCGCTGAATATGACGCAAACCATTTACGAGAGCCGGAACACGAGTTCTCGCTGGCTCAGTTGCTAGGCATCGTCCGCTACCATCGCTTCTGCTCGCTACTGGACGTGGGTGCGGGCACCGGCCGCGTGCTGCGCCACGCCAAGCATCATTTGGACGGCGTGAAATTGTGCGGAATCGAACCCGTGGCGGGGCTCCGCGCGGTGGGCCATGCGAACGGCCTCTCGCCGGAGGAACTGCGGGAAGGCAACGCTCTGCACCTTGATTTTCCAGACGACTCGTGGGACGTAGTTTGTGCGTTCGGCATCCTCCACCATATCAAGGACCCGGAAGCGGCGATCCGCGAAATGTGCCGCGTGGCGCGCCATGGTGTCTTTTTCTCGGACATGAACAACTACGGCTGCGGTTCTGTGGCACAGCGCATGCTGGCTCTGGGTCTGCGTTCGATAGGCCTGTGGAAATCTTTTCAATACATGAAAAACGGTTTCAAATACGAGAAATTCTCACCCGGGGACGGCGTTTTCTATTCCTATTCCCTTTTCGACAGCCTCCACACGATCCGCGAGAAATTCCCCCAAACGCACATCGCCAACACCCGCGCCAGCTGCGATCATCTGCTAGGGGGATCGTCCCACATCTCGGTATTCGCGGCCAAGAGTCTGGATGCCTTACTCGATTTAAGTTCCACTACCAATCAATCGGATGGACAATTCAAATCAGGTTTCTCCTCCGCTGAATGAAACTGATTGTCATCGATCCCCACGTTACCACAAAGAGTCCATCCATGAGGGCTTGGGTGGGCGCGTTTCCGGTCATCCGCGACCTTTTTGAATCGGTGGAGATCTGGGCGAGCGAATGCAATCTCCCGGAGGGCGACGGAATCGACTGGAAGCGAATCCCACGGCGACTTCCGACTTGGACTCTCCACGCAAGAGACTATCAGCGCCGGGTACTCGCGATGGCACGCGCGCTTCACCAAGGTGGCGACCATCTCGTGCAGGTCACCGGATGTGTGGTGCCTGCCGCGGATATCCGATACATTCACTACTGGAACAGCGCGCTTCTCGAAGAACACGCGGCCCGCCGCGAAACCTTTCCGCTGCCCATCACCAAGAGACTACCCGCGCTTCTCGCAGCGAGGGAGGAAAAAGCAGCCATTCAGAGTGCCAAAGCATCAGATAGCTGGTGGGTGGTGAGCCGGTCCCTTGCGGAAAAAATCGAAGCGAGCGGGGCGGCGGGACATTTCGAGGTCCTTCCGAATCAATATGATCCCGCGAGGTTCAATCCGACGGTGCGGACCAAATGGCGCGACCGCATGCGGAGTGAATATGGTTTCCAACCCAACGAGAGGATCCTCGCCTTTTCGGCATTCGGGCATTTCGAGCGCAAGGGCTTGCGCCAGGCCGTCGAGGCGGTTGAGCAACTGCGTCAGAAGGGCCATGCGGTCCGACTTCTGATCCTGGGCGGCATGCCTACAACGGTGGAGCGATTCAAGAACAGCATTACCCCTTCGCAACGGGACGGGTGCGTGTTTGGCGGGCTCGTGGATTCCATCGAACGGCATCTGGTTGCGGCGGACGGTCTTCTTTTCCCATCGCATTTCGAAGCGTTTTCCTTGGCAGAGATCGAGGCGGCGGCCCTCGGTCTGCGGCTTTACCTTACGCCGCACTATGGCAGCGAGATGATCCTTCGCGAGCCTGACAACGGCCGCCTGTTACCATGGGACGCGGTTGGGATGGCGCAGGTAATTGCGAAGGATATCGAAAAAAGCATCCTTGGAGCAACGCACAGTATCATGGCCGAAGCGCTCACCCCTGAGACTTACGGCCAGAGCCTACGAACTCTCTATCAAGAGGCGATTACTCGGAAATCCACTCCGCGGAACCGCTAGGGCCCGATTGTGCGTGGCGCGCGAGACGCCCGATCAACGAACTGGAGCGGAACGCTACAGCCACATTCACGCCAATCTTCCCGCGTGGCATTACAGCCCACTGCCCTTCCCTAGAGAATGCCCTCCGTCCGATTCATCGATCCGTTTTTCACGCGGAAAAATCCTTCGACCAACGGCTTGGTTGACGTGGCGGAAGAACTGGTGGACCGTGGTTGGGACGTCGAAGTCTTCTCACACACCCTGGAGCCCAAACTGGTGGACCGAGTGCTCCACAGGAGGCTGCCAAAAGTCAATCTCCCGTTCGGACTCTCGGCTTGGGTCTACTTCGTCATCTATCATTGGCACGGCTTGCTGGATCTGCTGCGCCATCGACCACAGGCGGAGACCACCGTCTCCACCGGCTTCATGTATCTTCCCGCCGAATTGGCGACGGTTCACTTTTCCCATTTTAATTTTTTCAAATCGATCTGCCTCCACGGGTTAAAGAGTCAAGGGCTGGCAAGAACAGCCCTCGTGTCGGCCCCCGGCATCCTCAGCGAACTACTTTTTTTATGGAATCCATGGAAGACTCGACTGCTGCCGGTTTCAGCAGCCGTCGTGAGTGACATGGAGAGCTTCGCCGCTCCGTGGAAACGCGTCTCGCTGCTACCTAACCAAGCGATACACGAGCGTTTCTTCCCGGCCTACCGAAAGGAATTCCGAGTTCAGGCGAGGCGGGAACACGGAATCAGGGAGAGTGAAACGGTTCTGTTGTTTGCCAGTGCCGGGCATCATTTCAGAAAGGGGTTTCTACTTGCGGTGGAGGCTGTCTCGTTGTTGCGGGCGAGAGGCCTCTCCGTGCGCTTCCTCGTGGTCGGAGGACAGCAAGCCACCCTGAAGCGAATTCAGGGGCAGATCCGCCGGAAGCATGCTGATTTTGAAAATTGGATCATTTTCACCGGATCGGTGGACAATCCGGAGTTTCACTTCGCTGCTGCCGACGCCATGTTTTTCCCCTCTCTATCCGAGGCGTTCTCACTGGTGGAGATCGAAGCGGCTGCGCTGGGGCTGCCGTTGTATCTCACGGCCCATCATGGCTCGGAGATGATCCTGCGGGATGGCGAAAACGGCAGGCTGTTGCCTTGGGACATCCCCGGGATGGCGGATGTGTTGGAAAAGGAAATCCGAAGTGGCCGGATGCGTTTCACCGACGGCTCCACCGGGCGCGCTTTAAGCAAGAATGAGTATTTCGACGAATGGCTGAAGCAGCTTGCACCTGACAGCGGGCTCGCAGCAGCGGCGACATTGCTACCCAAGAAGCCGAAGTTGATGCTGATCGGCCACACTTACATGATCAGCAGCAACCGCGAGAAGGCGCTCCATCTCGCCGCCTATTTCGAGGTCAGGGTTTGCACCTGTGATTCCCGCGGGTGGAAGGTTCTCGGAAAGGAAGTGGTCGATGAGAATCCGCCGGCACACGAGGACGCCTACGAACTGCGGCGACTCAACCGCTGGCCCCGCTGGCAGGACTACACGAAAATTGCCTTTCTGGGCTTGCAAGCGGAGATGACGGATTTCCAACCGGACATCGTGCTGGTGGAAAACGAACCCTGGTCCCTGCTTCGCTGGCAGGCGCGCGTAACGTCATGGATTTTTGCTCCCAGCGCCCGATTCGCGGAGTTCACTTGGGAGAATGTCGAGCGACCGGGAATCAAGGGCCGCGTATTGAAACTCTTCTATCTTGCCGCAGCAGTCACTGGCGGTCGCTTGATCTGCGGCAACGTCAATGCCCGCAACAACTGCATCGCAGCGGGATTCCCTGAGGAGGAGACAACCGTTGCCGCGCAGCTCGGGATCAGTCTGGAAGATCATCCGCCAGCCAGCCCGGTGGAACGAGAAGCCTGGAGGACGACTCTTGGATGGCCCCACAATAGCAAGGTTATTGGATTCTGCGGACGGCTCGTCGAGGAAAAGGGTCTGATTGAACTTGTGGAATCAACGATGGAACTCCGAAAAAATCACCCGAACCTCCGTCTTGCGATTGTCGGAGACGGGGTTCTCCGCCCACGCCTTGAGGCCATGGATCCTCACGGACAATGGCTGCAAGTCCTCCCTGCCGTTCGACATCGGGAGGTGCCGGCTTTTCTGAGCAAGTTGGACATTTTCGTCCTCCCCAGCAAACCCATGATAGATGGCGACGGGCAGGTCTGGGAGGAACAATTCGGACATGTGTTGATTGAGGCAATGGCTTCTGGCGTGCTGACTCTGGGCAGTGACAGCGGTGCGATTCCCGAAGTTCTCAACGACCCGACGGTCACATTCCGCCATGGTGATCCCACCCACATGGCCTCCATGATCGATTACTGGCTTACCCACGACCAAGAGCACGAGAGCAAAATCGCCAGCCAACGCACTCAATGTGCAAGCCGCTGGACCCACGAGGCGATCGCCCGGAGTTACGCTGAATTTCTTGACGGGTTGCCTCCTTTAGATCGTTCCCGCCGTTGCTCATGACAAACGTCTCCTGGATTCCTGCGCATCCGGTCTATGGAAGCGTGTCGATGCTTCGATACTGGAAGCTGCTGGAGTCGGCAGTCCGTGACGATGACGGATTTGCCTGTTCCTCCATTCTCAGTGCTTCGGCGAACGATTTGATCCATGACAGTGGTAAAGTCGGAAAGCTTCTTACCCGCCAGGTGACCTATCCGGCGATGGTCAAACTGCGGGCGAAGGGTCGAATCGTTCACATTCTGGACCACAGTTGGGCGGATTTGCTGCCTTTCGTCCCGAAGAAGGCGCTCAAGGTGGTGACGGTGCATGATTTGATTCCACTTCGCTTTCCCGGTGAATTGTCCGCCGGTCAAGCCGGACGTTTTCGCAAGTGGGTGGGCCATATGAAAGAAGCGGATGCAATTATCGCCGTTTCTGAATACACCAAGCGGGAAGCCCAGGAATTACTGGGAATTGATTCGGGAAAAATCCACGTGGTGTTCAATGGCGTGGAGATGCCGAAGGATTCGAATGTCCCGGCGTCGAATCCGAAGAACGGTGGGGATTTCCGCATCGGCAGCATCGGCAGCACGTTGGAGCGGAAGAATCTGGCGATCCTGCCGGAGGCACTGGGACGCTTGCAGGCTTCGATCCGACGGAAGGTGGTGCTCGTGCGGGTGGGTGCGGAGTTACCCGCGCCGGTGGCGGTAGCATTGCGGAAAGCGCTTGGGGAGGATGGCCTGGTGGAGCTCGGACGCTTGCCGGATGAAGCGCTTGGTGACTATTATGCCGGACTGGATGTGGTGGTCGTGCCTTCGCTTTATGAGGGATTCGGCCTGCCGGTGATCGAGGGAATGGCGGCCCGTGTCCCCGTGGTGGCGAGCCGCTGCACCAGTCTGCCGGAGGTAGGTGGCGACGTGGCGTATTATTTCGATCCCCACTCGCCAGAAGAGCTGGCGGCGGTGTTCTCGGAGATCGCCACCGGCGGAGTTCCCCACCAGCGGATTGACGAAGGGTATGAACGGGCGAAAAGCCTGTCATGGAGAAGATGCCTTGAGGGTATCTATGAGGTTTATGCGCAACTGATGGAAGATAGGGCGCGGAAGTGATGAGCGAAGCGGACCGTCCGAATCTGGCAGGTAGGAATTTTCAACCGCAGATCAACAACCCAGATAAAGACTGCGGCGTTTTCCCATTCATGGATCTGCGTTCATCCTGTTCATCTGCCGTTCAATTCCATTAAGAACTGGGACCTCCCCGGAGACGGTTTGAAACACCAAGGATTCGTCCGATTCGTGGTGCCTGATTCTTCGTGATTTCCGGCACCTGCCATCCCGACGCGCGGACTGAAGGCCGCGCTCCAGTTCTACGACCATGGCCCGGCTCAAAATTCTCCAGCTCTTCAGCCGCTACCTGCAGTACGGAGGTGAAGAAGGCAGCGTGTTCCGAATCGGGGACGCGCTGGAAGTGCGCCATGATGTGGAGTATTTCATCGCCTCGACCAAGGAAATGATGAAGGCACCGCGGATCCTGCTTCCGCTGCGGGCGTATCGAAATTTTCCTTTGTTGGAACGGCTGGAAAAGTACCAGCGGCTCGGCCGGTTTGATTTCTGGCAGATTCACAACGTGTTTCCAGCGATTTCACCGGGGGCTTACACCCTGGCAGATCAACTCGGAATTCCGATCATCCACTACCTGCACAACTACCGGATGGGATGTGTGAATGGTTTCTGGTTCACCCAGGGCGAGGAATGCCGGAAATGCAGCGGCGGGAACTTCCTTCACGGAGTGATCGGCAAATGCTGGCGGGGAAGCTACGCCCAAAGTGCCGCGATGGCGGTGATGCTGACCGATGTCCGACGGCGCGGTCTCGCCCAACAGGTCCGGCGTTGGGTGGCGATCAGTCACGCACAAAAGGCCGCCCATGTGGAGATCGGGCTGCCGGCTGACAGGATCGACGTGGTTCACCACTTCCTCGATCATGACGCGGCGTTGCCCTCCCCCGGTTTTCCCGCTGACGGATACGGATTGTTCATCGGACGGCTGTCTCCGGAAAAGGGCGTGGACCGCCTGCTTGAGGCGTGGTCCAAGCTGGGCGGAAACCGGCGTTTGGTCATCGCCGGTGACGGACCGGAGATGGCGTCCTTGCAAGCGAGGGCAGCCGGCCTCGGCCTCGACAACGTGAGTTTTGTCGGATTCATCGATCAGTCGGCCCAGCAGGAATTGTGGGCCGGCGCAGCGTTCTCGATTGTTCCCTCCGTCTGGCAGGAACCCTTCGGGATGGTGGTGCTGGAAGCATGGGCGCGGGGACGCGCGGTGGTGGCGCATCGGATCGGCGCCCTGCCGGAAATCATCACCGACGGTGTGGATGGATTTCTAGCGGATCCGAATGACGCGGACGATCTAGCGGCGGTTCTGGAATCGACATTCCTCGCCGGAAGCGCACTGCGGGACGCGGGGCAAAACGGCTTGGAGGCCCTGCTCACCCGTTTCAACAAATCACGCTGGCTGGACGCCATCGATGGAGTCTATCGTAATGCAGGATTACTCTGAAAACCGATCCATGCCTGAAGCAATCCGGCGGACACCCAACATGAAAAGACTGCTGCCTGCCTTCGTGCCATTGTGCGCGTTCTCGATTGACCTGACCGGATGGTTGGACTTCTCACTGATACCAGTGGCTTGTGTTTTCGCCTTGGTGATCTTCTCGTTCGTGCTCTCCTCCCGGCAGATGATCGGATGGACGGTGGTCTACATCCTCGCCATCTCCGGGACACTGTGGATGAGGCGGGAAATTTGGAGCGGGAGCCACGGAAACGCCGATGCGCTGGTAGCGACCCGGGCCTCGGTAGCCGCTGCCGCCGGGATCCTCGCCTGCCTGCTCGCAAGACGCCGCGAACTGGACTCCATCACCGAGAAGGCGATCCACCGGCTTCTGGATCAGATGGAGGTGCCGGTAGTGACCTCCGACCAGGACGGTTGGTTGGTGCACATGAATCCTCATGCCTCCCAACTGCTAGGTGGTAAACTGGCGTTGCAAAGTCCGTTTTTCGAGCATTTTTCGTCGAGTGCCGCCAAGGGGGTGGCCATCCGGAATTATGTGGATCTGGCAACCGGAGCCACCACCGGCCCGCTTTCCATGGAATTGGCACTGAGTCCGGACCGGTCGCGAATCCATGCCGCCACCATGTTAAGCGTGGACATCGGCGAACGTCGGCAGGTGCTGACCCTTCTCTTCCCTCAAAAATCGGATATTCCGTCAACCCAGCCGATTCCGAATGACTGAACAGGATCAATTTCCCAACGGAGTCGCCGCGGTTTTCGTGACGATGAACCGATGTGAAGTCGCCCGGACCTGTCTGGAAAAGCTCAAGGCGCAGACGAAGCGACCGGACAAGGTCATCGTCATCAACAACGCATCCTCCGACAGCACCCGGGCGATGCTCCAGCAGGCCAGCGAGGAAAGCGCCGGCTGGATCGAGCAAATGAGTTTGGTGGAGAACCTTGGCAACGCAGGAGGGATTCAAATCGCGATGGATGCCGCCTTTTCGAGGGGCTTCAATGCGGTATGGATTCTGGACGATGACTCCTGGCCCGCACCTGAATCCCTCGCCCGACTCTTGCACGTTGAGTTGCCTGAAAATGCGGTCCGCTCGTGCCGGGTGGTCGATCTGGCGACCGGCGCGTTGAGCTGGCCGTTGCAGGTCCCTGATCGAAACGGTTGGCGGCTTCTGGAAGGACATGATCCCCTGCCGGAGGGCGAAGCCATCCGAATCCGTCGTTCCTGGCTCGGAGCCCTCATACCCCAGGCGGTTTACGCAACCGTGGGACCGGTCGAGGGAAGACTCTTTTTGCGTGGCGAGGATGAGGATTATCCAAGACGCATCGAGCAGGCAGCTTTTCCTGTCTTCATGATCACGAACTCCGTGTTGCATCACCCGCCTGCCGGTCGGATGAATCATTGGGAAATCGCGGGGCGGTCGGTGACGCTGGAAAGCGGTCTATCCGGAGACAAACTCTACTACAGGCTGCGCAACGCGTGGTGGATGGCCCGCAGGGACAGGGGGATCATCGAAGCGGGAGTTGTGGCGATCCTCCATTGGTTGGCATTGTGGCGATGGGAACCATCGGTGGGTTGGATGCCCGTTTGGTGGGAAGCGGCCCGGGATGCGTTCTCGGGGCGATTGGGAAAGCGCCGGAATTAAGGGGGGCAGAACCCCGCTGAGGGCCGCGCTTTTGACAAGAGCCCAAGCCAATCAAGTGGAAAAGTGGTGTGCAAAGGAATGGTGCACCCCTGTTCTTTGGCTGGGTTTCCACCGCGCATTGGCGGCGCCTCCGGCGAGGCTGAGCTGCCGTGCATGAGGCCGGTTTCATGAGGGATTACGAATCGATTCCTAACGCTCATTGTCTTTGATTGCGTAGCCCGGAGTTTCACCCATTCTCGGCGCAGCCCGCACGTTTTCGCCTCATCAACCATGGCCATCAGCCGCAAAGATTCATTCACCCTCCAGGTGCTCCAGTTGACGGACGCGCTGCTGGTTTGGTTTGCATTCTGGTTCGGGGGGGTCGTGCGCGTGTGGCTGGGAATCGGAAGCGAGGGGGAGGAGCTGTGGGCGAGCATGAACTGGGTGCTCTACATCGCGGTGCCTTTCACGCCGCTGATTCTGGAGCGGTTTGGATTCTATGACCATTTGAGGCACAAAAGCACCAGTTCGTCGATCTGGCAGGTCCTGCGTTCGCTGGTGGTGGTGGTACTCATTCTGGGGATTTTCGCGGTGTTCGCGAAGCAGGTGGACGCAAGACGGCTGGTACTCGGGCTCGGACTGGTATTCATCTTCGTGGTGCTGGTCCTGCGCGACCGGATCACCCACATCTGGTTGAAACGGCGGACGGAAAGCGACGCCACCCGGGAACGCATCGTGATCGCAGGCTCGGGCGAGGAAATGCAGGAACTTCTGGATGAACTCGACCCCGAGATCACATCCACTTGGAAAGTCGTGGATCGATTCGACTTGAGCACCCGCGAGGTCAACGAATTGTTCGCGCTGCTGAAGGAGAAGTCGGTGAGCCGGGTGGTGTTCGCGGCGAGGAATACGGAGTTTGAAAAAGTCGCCCGCGCGGTCGAGGCCTGCGAATTGCAAGGGGTGGAGGCGTGGATCGCCGCTTCATTCATCCGCTCGCAGATTGCCAGGCCGGTGTTCGACGTGATCGGCAACAAGCCGATGCTGGTGCTGCGTTCCACGCCGGAACTTTCATGGGAGTTGCTGGCCAAGGAGTTTTTCGACCGGATCTCGGCAATCCTCGCCATTTTGCTGACTCTGCCGCTTTGGATTCTCGCCGCCGTGGGAATCATGATCAAAAGCCCGGGGGCTCCGGTCTTTTTCTCGCAAATGCGGGCCGGTCGCTATGGGCAACCCTTCCGGATGCTGAAATTCCGAACGATGGTCGCCGATGCGGAGCACTTGCTGGACCAGATCAAGGAGGATCATGGGAACCAGATGGAAGGGCCGGTCTTCAAGCTTCACAACGACCCGCGGATCTTTCCATTCGGAGCGTGGTTGAGGCGGTTCAGCATCGACGAGCTTCCCCAGCTGATCAACGTGGTCACCGGGGAGATGAGTCTGGTAGGTCCCCGCCCACTTCCGATTTATGAAGTCGAAGCGTTCTGTGAGATTTCCCACCGTCGCCGGCTGAGTGTGAAACCCGGCATCACCTGCGAGTGGCAGGCCGGCGGCCGCAATACCATCAGCAGCTTCGAGGAATGGGTGGCGATGGATCTGAAATACATCGATAACTGGTCGCTGTGGCTGGATATCAAGATCCTGTTGCGGACCATTCCAGCCGTGTTGTTCGGCAAAGGAGCGACGTGAGGCGAACCGCAGGACTCGAAAGTCCAAAGGTCTTTACGCCCGACTTTCAACGATCCGACTTCCGATTTCACTAACCGTGTCTGTCATTTCCAGTATTTTTCTCGTCGTTTCGCTCGTCCTTGCGGTCCTCATTGGCTCGCAGTTGCGCGACTGGACCTGGGGACCAGCTCTGTTAGCCCTGGGTGTGGCGGTGCTGGCCGCCATCCCGGCGCTGTGGAAGTCCAAGGATTCGCCCGCCAATCTCGGGTTGGTAACGCTTGGAATCCTCACGGCAGGATGGTTCGCCGTGCGCGCGTGGTTTTCACCTGTGGCGGAATTGAATCACGCGGATCTCCTCTTGTTGGCGTCCGCAGTGGGGTCGTTTCTCTGCGTGCGGGCTGTCGAAGGGAGTCCGGTGGCGGGGCGTGTCCTGATTTGGGGAATTGCGCTTCTGCTCCTCGCAAGCCTGTGGGTGGCGGGCGTGCAGTTGTTTCATCCCGAATACTCGCCGGTCTTTCCTTCCCGCCTCGTCCCGTATCCCACGGGTTTTTTCGCCCATTACAACGAGGGGGCGAATTTCGTGATCGGCGCTTCGCTGCTGGTGGCCGGTGCGGCGATGTTTGGAAGGCATTCGCTGGCGACCCGGATCTTCTTCGGGCTTCTGGTCGTGGCCGGAATGGCGGAGGTGTATTTCTCGCGCTCGCGCGGGGGGATTTTCGGGGCCGCCGCGGGATGTGCGGTTTTCGCAGGTGTGGCACTGATCATTGCTCACCGCCGGAATTCCCGCTGGTTCGCTCCGGCATTGATCGCTCTGCCCTTGATGGGACTGGTGGTGGTGGCGCTGCTCTACATGGGCTGGCAAGGAGCCATGGAGATGCGGGAAGGGACTGATCAGGTCGAAAAGCTGTTCGACAACAGCATCCGGTTCTATCTGGCAGGTATCGCCGTTTCATCGATCGGTCTGCATCCCTGGATTGGCGGAGGCAGTCGGAGCTACAGTTGGGAATGTTATCGATTCTGGGACCCGTCGACTCAGGGCTGGGGCGGCACCCGGCCGGATCTCGTGCACAATGAACTGCTGCAAGCGGCCACCGACTACGGACTCATCGGACTGGGAGCAATCATCATCCTGCTAGGTTTCATTGCGATCGGTGCCATCCTGAATGCAGGAACCTCAAAACTGGCGGAGGACCGTCACGGCAGCGCCTGGTGCATCGGGGGAATCTCCGGATTCGCGGGCATGTTCATTCAATCCAACTTCAGCTTCGTGTTCCACCTGCTTCCGCAGACGGTTCTATTAGGAATCTGTCTGGGATGTGCGGCGCACTCCGCGAATCATGAATCCGCGAGAAGTGCGTGCCGGGTGGTCTCCAAGGCGTTGCTGACGGTCACCGCACTGTTGTGTGCCGCGGTTTTTTTCCCGTTTGGCCTCAAGGGAACAAAGGTCACGCACGCCCTGTGGCCCACGATGTTCAGCAAACAACCGCTCACCTCTCCGGATGCACGGATCAACGCCCTCACAACGGCCATTGAGATCTGGCCGCAGTCCGGATTTTACCGGGACCGGGCCATGGTCTATCAGGAGCTGGCAAGGGAATCGGGTGACAAGTGGATCAGCAGCCCGGAGATCGAAAAGTCCCTCAAAGACTATGCGGCAGCCCGCGCGCTTCATCCTTACGATCCCATTCTCGCGATCAACCATGCGAATCTGTTGAGCGCGATGGGTCGCGACTCCGAGGCGGAAGAAGTTTACCCGGTGGCAATCCAACTCCAGGGGGGAATGGAAAACGGGTTCTTCGCCAATTTCCATTTTGCGAACCACTATCACCGCAAAGGGCTGCGCCAATATCTGGCCGGGCAGTCGACCGAGGCCCTTGCAACCCTGGAAGCCGCAGCAGTGCAAGTCGAGCGATCCAACGAACTCCTCCCAACCCAGGGATACGAACTGCGGGTCGCAGTCCATGAAAGTCTCGGCACGGCGAGGGAGCAGGCCAAGGACTACCGCGGGGCTCTCGAGGTCTATGACAAAACCTGCCCGATGGTTTTCGGTGACACCGCGCACTACCGAGCCGGGGTGCTGCTCGGCAGGATGGCGGTGGAGGCATGGTCGAACCGGAAATCATCCGATGCCCTGGCGTTGTTTCTGGAAGCAAAAAAACGTGCGACCACCTCGAACAACATTCCGAAAGATGTCACCCCCGAACAACGCGCCGAATATCTCGCCTACCTTGACCGGACCATCAAATTCCTGGAAGGAGCGAAGGTCGTGCCGTCGCCGAATCCATTGCGTTAGGAATGATCACTGCAGAATCTGGTCCCACTTCACCTGCTCTTCCGCGAAGCCGGCGATGAACTCCCTCAGTTTCCGATCCGCCTCCTCTTCGGTCACCTCGGTGGGAATCGACGGGATCTTGCCGTACCACATCGAGAAGGAGGCATAGGCCCAGCGCTGGTCCATGCCGCGGATCAGACGATCCTTCATGTCGATGAATGTCCGCGCCAAGTGGTCGTTCGTCACCCGGTCATGACCCACGAAAAAGTAGTAGGTGATGCAAGCGAGTTCCGAGGCATCCGCTGGCTTCTTCCCGGTGGGGATGGAAATCAACCGTTTGGCCTCGAACTGCCGCTTGTTGGAAAGGTTCAGCATCACGTCCTTGGTGGAAATGATGTCATGGCCCTGTGCGGGCATGCATCGCTCCGGCCGGTGGATCGAGTTGTTCAGGTCGTACCCGGACAGCACGATGGATAGATGGACCTGATCCGGGATCGAGTATCCCTCCGCATCGGTTTCTCCCGGGCGGGCGCTCAGGCAGACCGCCTTGGAAAACTGGGTGTCCGCGCTCAAGGCCTGAAGTTCCGCCGGGCTCGGCGGATACTGCCTGAAAATCCATGGACCGTAAGAACCCGGCAGTTCCATTTTCACCGCCGAATCCGCCACCGCTCCGACCTGCGGCAGAAAGTAGATCGAGCTCATGGTACCTCCGAGGAGGACGGGCAACAGCCACCAGCGCAGTGTCATGATTGTTTGATTTCCTTGGGTTGTGTGACGGTGATGCGGCTGACGGTCCGGCGCTTGCCTTGTTTCCAAGGGATTCCACCTTCCAGAAAGGAATGGATCACCAGCAAGAGGAGAAGCGAGAACGGATAGAACAACAGCAGTCCGGACCAGTCGTGCCAGGTCGTGCGCGCCCAGTGCGCGTCGCCGTATTCCGCGATCACGAAGATCGAAATGACGCGCAGCGAGTTCCCGAGGATTGCCAGCGGAAAAGCGGATAGAAACAAAACCACCTTTTTCCACATCGCGATCTTCGCAACATAAGCCCAGGCTGCCGAAATCATCAACAGCGCCATCAACGAACGGATTCCACTGCAGCCCGCCGCGATTTCGAGCGGCTTCCAGTTTCCGTGGACCGGAGCGATCATGTTCCCCTGCACCGTGGTTTCCACCCCGCAGAGTGCGGATCCGTGGTGAGCCATCAGGGTGGCCACCAGCTGGAGATGGGTGGTCGCCTGTTGGAAACTCGGGAGAGGAATCGCCAGCCAGAAGAAAAACAGCGGAAACATGACGATTTTCGCGACTTTCCAACCCCACAGGAAATAAGCGGAACCCCAGAGGATGAATGGCAGTGCACCCATCGCGATCCGTGGCTGGAGCGTCCGATAGGCCACGGCATAGAGTATCACGCCAAGTAGAATCGGCACCAGCCCCCAATTGCTTCCAGGCCCGGCAGCCGCCTTCAAGTCCTTGTAACGATAGATGATCAATCCGGCGATCAGCGGCGTGAACAGGAGCCCGTGCTCATAGTCGGTCTCCGGGTTCCAGGCGCTCGCGATCCACTGGAACGCACTCACCCCGCGACCGGCACCGTAGCGGGTTTCAAATTGATAGAACCAGATCAGGACGCCCACTGACAGCAAGGCCGCAACCCATTTGAGAAACGCCGGACCACCGGAAATCGACCGACGCCGGTTGGTGCTGGCAGTCTCGGGTAGGTGGGATGACAACGTTGGTTGGAATGAGTTGGACGAATTACGAGCAAAGTATTGCCGACCGTCCATCCGCTGTCAACAATCCGCGCCCTCGCCGGTTATCGGCCGTTTTTGCCCATGAAAATCATCAGTGGAACCGCCCACCGCGCCCTTGCCGAACGCATTGCCGAGAACCTCGGCCAGCCGTTAGCCGATGTCCACGTGTCCGCCTTTCCCGATGGCGAAACCGAGGTGAAAATCAACGAAAACGTCCGCGGCGAGGATGTTTTCATTGTCCAGCCCAGCTGCCCGCCAACCAATCACAACTTGATGGAGCTGCTGATCATGGTGGACGCCGCCCGCCGCGCCAGCGCGGAACGGATTACCGCGGTGATGCCCTTTTTCGGTTATGCCCGGCAGGACCGGAAAGACCAGCCGCGGGTGCCGATCACTGCGAAACTGGTGGCCAACCTGCTCACCTCCGCTGGCGTCAACCGGGTGCTCACCATGGACCTGCACGCTCCGCAAATCCAAGGATTTTTCGACATTCCCGTCGACCATCTCTATGCGAAATCCGTGCTGATCGGCTATCTCCGCCAGCGCCACCCGGACACATCCAACCTCACCGTGGTCTCCCCCGACGTGGGCGGCGTGAAAATGGCCCGCGCCTACGCCGACGCTCTCGGTGCCGAGCTGGCAATCGTCGCCAAACACCGCGTCAGCGCCACCCGCGTCGAGGCGATGAATGTTATCGGCGAGGTCGAAGGCCGCGACGTCCTGCTCGTGGACGACATGACGGAAACCGCCGGCACCCTGACCGCCGCTGCGGAAATCCTGCATAAAAGCGGGGCAAAGCGCGTTTACGCCGGAGTTTCCCACGCCATCCTCGGCGAACTCGCCCACCAGCGGATCCGCGATTCCATGATCGAGGAAGTCATCACCACGGATTCCGTGCCCCAGGCCGCAGGACCGAAAGTGCAGGTCGTGGGCGTGGCTCCCCTACTTGCCGAAGCAATCCGCCGCATTCACGGCGGCGAGTCGATCACCTCGCTTTTCTCGATCTGAAACCGCCCGGTCGGCGATTCTCGAACAATTTTTTGACAAGCGGCGGATCGGCCGTTAAACACCCCGCCCCGTACTGGGTGCAGTAATCCCCGGCGGCAACTCCTACAAACGACCTCACGTCATGGCCAAGAAGACATCGCTCAAAGCAGCTCCACGCAACCGCACCGGCTCCGGCCGCCTCAACCAAATGCGCCGCGAAGGCTGGGTTCCCTCCGTGATCTACGGAAAAGGCACCGAAAACATCAACCTCAAGGTCGATTCCAAAACCTTCTCCGAGCTGCTCGCCCACAGCAGTTCCGAAAACATCCTCGTCAACCTCGACATCGAAGGTCACGGCACCCGCCTCGCCTTTCTCCAGTCGATCCAGCACGACCCGCTTTCCGGCAAGGTCCTTCACGCCGACTTCCGCTCCATCGACGAAAAGACCGCCATCACCGCCCACATCCCGACTCACCTCAACGGTGAATCCGCCGGGGTGAAAGCCGGTGGCCTCATCGAGCAATACGTGCACGCGATCGAAATCACCTGCCTTCCCAACGACCTTCCCGAGTCCATCGAGGTCGACATCAGCGCCCTGCAAATCGGCGATTCGCTCCACATCGGCGAGATCACCTACCCGGATGGCGTCAAACCCACCCACGCCGCCGACGTCGTCGTCGCCCACGTGAGCAAGGCCGCCGCCGCCGTTTCCGAAGAAGCGACCGCAGCCCCTGCCAAGTAAGCGGAATCCCGTTTCCCAAAACGCCCGGTCCGCGCGAGTGGTCCGGGCGTTTTTTTGATTTGAAATCTCAAATCTCCAATTTCAAATCTCAAATCCCTTCTCCCCATGTCCTTCTCCCTCATCGTCGGCCTCGGCAATCCCGGGCGACAGTACGAAGAAACCCGCCACAACGTGGGGTTCATGATCCTGGACAAGCTCGCCGCGGCATCGGGAGTGGTTTTCCAATCCTCTCCCAAGTGGCAGAGCCACCTCGCCAAGCTGCCGGAATCCGGCACGCTCCTGCTCAAGCCGCAGACCTTCATGAACCTGAGCGGCCGGGCGATCCAACAGATTCTGTCGTTTCACAAATGGTCGCCAGAGCAGATGCTGGTCATATACGACGACGTCGCCCTCCCGCTCGGCACCCTGCGCTTTCGCGAAAAAGGTTCCGCTGGAGGACATAACGGCATCAAGTCCATCATCCAGCATCTCGGGACCGACGTTTTCCCCCGCCTCAAGCTCGGAATCGGCGGCAGCCAGCCCGGTGAAATGGTCGGCCACGTGCTAGGGAAATTTTCACCCGACGAGCGCCCGCATCTTGAAAACATGCTTGCCACCGCTGTGGATGCCGTGCAGCTTTCGCGCTCCCAAGGCATCGCCGCTGCGGCGCATCGCTTTCACACACGTAACAATCCACTCCCAGCAAAAGATGAGTCGCAAATACCAGGGCCTGATCGTCCTTAACACCAAGTCCCTTGATGGCACCGTCGACGAACTCGTCGCATCCGTTTCCAAGGAAATCGAAGGCGAAGGCGCCAAGCTCGACAAGGTCGCCCAACTCGGCCGCCGCCAGTTCGCCTATGAATCGCGCCACCTTGAGTCCGGCCACTACGTGAACTACACCTTCCAGGGCGAGCCCGACGTGATCACCAAGATCCAGAACCGCCTGCGCTTGAACGGTCACGTGCACCTTCAGCACTTTGTCCGGGTCGCCTGACGTGACACGGGCATTCCTGCCTGTTCTTCCCCACCGCCTCCAACCTCCCCATTTCCATGGCCAATCTCAACACAGTCATGCTCATCGGCAATCTCACCCGGGACCCGGAGCTGCGCCACACCCCGAAAGGCACTGCGGTGTCCGAAATCTCGATTGCGATCAACCGCAACTGGACCAACGACCAGGGCCAGAAGCAGGAAGACACGACATTTGTGGAGGTCACCCTCTGGGGCCGTCAGGCGGAGGTGGTGCAGCAGTACGTGACCAAAGGCAGCCCGATCTACATCGAAGGCCGCCTGCAACTGGACTCGTGGGATGACAAGGAGACCGGCAAAAAACGGAGCAAGCTGAGGGTCATCGGAGAAAACTTCCAGTTTCTATCCGGCAAACCGGGATCCGGCGGTGGCGGTGGTGGCGGCGGAGATTATTCGGAACGCTCCCAGTCATCGTCAGCTTCGTCCGCCTCGCCGCAACGCTCCGGCCCACCGCAGGGTGCCAGCGCGGCTCCGGCGGATGATTTCCAGGAGGACGACGACATTCCGTTCTGAATTCCGATGATCCAGGCATCCCTGCCTGTTTTTTCAAAAGCGAGATTGCGCGAGCAACCTCGCTTTTTTCATGCCGTGGCTCAGGGCTCCATTCCATCCGGGAATCGTCCGGATTTTTTTCAGTGCTTGTTAGGAACCAGCCACTTCAAGGGTGTAACCCTCCTTGCCGTCCTTGACGAGCCAGCCCAGATCGGCGAGCTGCGCGCGCAGGGTGTCGGACTCAGCCCAGTTTTTTGCCGTGCGGGCGGCCCAGCGGGCGTCTGCCAGGGTTTTGACGGAGTCGGGAATCTCATGGGTATCCAAGACAGCTTCTTCCGGCAGCGTGAGTCCGAGCGCGCGCAGCAGCCGGTTGAACCCAGCCAACGCAGCAGCGGCCTCAGTGCCGGAAAGGCGCGCCGCTTCCTTCAGTCCGGTGAACATGCCCCCAAGGGCGCCGGGGGTGTTGAGATCGTCGTTCAGACTGTCCCAAGCGGCTTGAAACGGGCCGAAATCGACACTGGTGAGGCGGGTGCCAGGTTCGATTTTAGCGGCGAGTTGGCGCGCACCCTTGGCAAGCTTCGCCAGTGCCTCGCGAGCTCCCGATAAGGAATCGAGCGTGAAATTCAGCGGCTTGCGGTAGTGAGCTCCGATCAGGACATAGCGGACCTCCATCGCAGTGTGTCCGCGGGCGGCGAGGTCTTCGAGGGTGTAGAGATTCCCGAGCGACTTGGACATTTTCCCGCCGTCGACAAGCAGGTGCGTGATGTGGAACCAGTTCGCGGCGAAATGGCCGCCACAGGCGCATTCGCTTTGGGCGATCTCGTTTTCGTGGTGCGGGAAAACCAAATCGACCCCGCCGGAATGCAGGTCGAAGGAATCGCCGAGGTATTCCTGGATCATCGCCGAGCATTCGAGGTGCCAGCCCGGACGGCCCTCACCCCACGGGGATGGCCAGAAATTGTCGCCGTCCTCGGGTTTACGGCCTTTCCAGAGCACGAAATCGGACAGGCTGTCCTTTTCATACTCGTCCGAGCTGGACCGGGCGTTCTGGGTTTTTCCCAGATCGAGCTCCCGTTCGTCGAGACGGGAAAGCCGGCCGTAGCGGGGAAACGAGGAGATCTTGAAATAGACGGAACCATCGTCGGACCGGTAGGCGTGGCCTTTTTCCACCAGCGTCGCGATCATCGCGATCTGCTGCGGGATGTGATCCACCGCCCCGGGCTCGATGTGCGGTGGGAGCAGGCCGAGCTTTTCGCAATCCGCATGGAATTTTTCGGTCCATCCGGTGGTGAACTCATCGAGCGACTGGCCGGCTTTTTGGGAATCGCGGATCGTCTTGTCGTCCACATCCGTGATGTTACGGACGTGGAGCGTGCGCATTCCTCCGGTTTCCAAGGTGCGCCGAAGCACGTCCTGGAGCACAAAGGTCCGGAAATTCCCGATGTGCGCCGGTCCATAAACCGTGGGACCACAGCAATAGAAACGGAATGTCGAGCCATCGATGGGTTGCAGTTCGCGCTCGGTCCGGGTCAACGTGTCAAAAAGCCGCATGGCGCGGTGTAAGGAGCAGAGCGCCGGGAGCCAAGAGCAAACCACCCTTAATGAGGGGTTCCTCACAAGCGCAGTCACACCTCAATTGTCCACCTGCACGAAGATCCACTCCGGCTCTTTCCCGGTCGCAATGACTTCGACCGGAATCGTGACAACCGGAGGACCGGCCGGACGCGACGGCATCAGCTGCGAACCGGCTTGCATCCGCGTGTGGTTTGCGGACAGGCCATCAATCCCGCCCGTCCAATAAATGACCGCCGGTAATGCGACGAGCACCCCGATCCACAACGTCTTTATTTTAACGAAACCAAACACGGCTGGAGAAACGTGGTTAGTTTTTAAAAATAATCAAGTTTTATTAACTATTTTATGCTTTTCAAGAGTTGGATTTTCGGGCGGGAAGCCGTAATCTGCCGAAGGAAATGCAGCGGTTCTACGACGAGCGGGTGAAACAGGTGGCAATCGGCGGGGCCATCCTGGGCGTAATGACGGCGCTGGTCACGGGCGCTTTGCTGGGCTGGCGGCTACTTCCCGGCCTGCTCGGTGAATGGATAGGGACCGTAATCGGGATCATGACGACGCCGTTTTTCATGGAGGCGACCTTCATGGCAATCGGTCTGATAACGGTCATTTCCCTCAACGTCTGGCGGCAGCGCAAGGACGGGGACGAGTTCGTCTACCTGGAGCAAGTCGCAGGACCCGACGCTCCCGAAAACCTGCCGGATCACGCGAAATGGGCGCTCTACCGGCAAAAGCCACTCGATCCGGAAGCCCCGTCGTTGCTGGCGCAGGCGGAGGGCGCGTTTTCGATCGGCGATTACGCCGCCGCGGCGGAGTGGATCAGTGGGATGGAGCGCGACGAGCTTAAACAACCTGAAACACTGCGCTTGCGGCTCGAACTGGCCAAAGCCACCGGTCGCCTCGACCTCGCGGAACAGCTCGAAAACGAGCTCAACCTCCCGAAACCGCGCGTCATTTGAACACTACGCGATTATTACCTTCATTCAGTCCCAATCAATCCAGTTAACTCTCTGGCAGTGAACACTGATCTCGCCCCGATGAATTCCGCGAACTTCCTGAAGATGGCCCACGGCGATCTGGTCGGCCTGCGGGAACTCGCGTTCGACTACTTCAACGACACCCGGCGGCAGATGACGGGATGGTTGGCTCTAATCGAGGCGGGAAACTTCAAACAACTGCGGGATGACCTGCACCGTTGCAAAGGCGGCGCCTCCCTTTTCGGCCTTGAGCGGATCGTCGCGTTGATCGGTTCCTGCGAAAGTCCGGCTGCTTTGGAAGAGTGCGGATTCGACCTCGCCACCTTCGAAAAGGAACTCACCGCAGCGGAAAGCGCCGTGGTGGCGATGACGGATTGATTCTCCCGGATGGCAGCCACGATTCAGTCCCCTGAGAAAGAGCTGCGATTCACCCGGTCCGGTCAAGCCAGCCACTTCTGGGTGGCTTCGGCAGTGCTCACGTCGGTCAGCATCACGCTGCTGGCGACGTCGATCTACCGCGACATCAATCCTCACCTCCCCCACCCCGCGTGGGCCTTGGTGCCCCTGATCCTGGCCGCGGTGATGGGCCGCCTGGCAGTCGGCATGACGCGGCACGCCTATCTGATTCTCACGCCGCTGGGCATCGAGATTTTCCCGTTTTTCCGGCCGGCCGAGGGCATGCGGCTGGTTTTGTGGCAGGAGGTGGACCACGCCGAGGTGGATGAAAATGCCAGCCATCTCACGCTTCACCACGATGCAGGGAAAACCTCGGGCATCCATCTCTCGCTCACGCCGATTCGCGCGGACCGGCGGACCCTGCTTGCCAAAGCGGTGCTCGGGCGTCTATCTCCGCCCGGCACCAACGGTTGAAAATTTATGCGCCCCCACTCCCGACAAATCCTCACGGTCGAAGAAACCTTCGGCCAAAACGGCTGGCATTGCGAACTCGTCGAGGGCCGCGACGTCTTGCGTGCCGGGTTCGACGCCCACCACACCCGGATCGACCTGATCGCGCAGGCTTTTCCCCAACTCAACGCGCTGGTCGTCGTTTCCGAGTCTCCGATGCCGCTCGACGGAGAGCACCTGCCACCGGTGCTGGAACTGCTCGCCCGTGCCAACAAACAACTCACACTCGGTGGTTTCGAGTACGACATCGACCGCGAATACCTCGTCTTCCGCATGACCAATCTTTTCGAACGGGAAAAATACGACAGCGACATCATTTCCTCGATGGTCCATTGCGCCATCGCCGAGCTCGACCGGATCACACCGTATGTCGCCATCGTGCGCGACACGCCGGGGGATCTGCTCGACGATCTCGACCTCGTCCGATTGTTGATGCGCGAGGACATCATCCCGCCGGTGCCCGGCGAGGAAGAGGAGGAATACTGAGCGGGCAGGACCGCAGGTGTCCAAACCGATGGTCCTTGATAGAACTCGACCGGCTGGAGTGGAACCGGTAAAGCCAAGCCCATGAAAGCCGTTGCCCTTTCGCTCGTGCGGGGCCTGTCCGCG
>JBGSTM010000063.1:0-9583 GCA_041736495.1 Akkermansiaceae bacterium | reverse complement strand
TGGCCCATTTAAGGTATCAAATAGATCAGATAGCGCACTTTCCAGGAATTCGGCTTCAAGCCCACTCAAGTCCCTGAAAACGGGCTATTTTCGGGTTATTCGGGGAATTTCGGGATAAATCATATCCTCTGCGGGATTCCGAAATCCGTGAGGGCCGGCAATGGTCGGGGCGGCGGGATTCGAACCCACGACCTCCTCGTCCCGAACGAGGCGCGCTACCAGGCTGCGCCACGCCCCGACATTGCTGCTCCGGCCCTCAAACGAATGGGCCGGGCGCGAAAATCCCGAAATTCCAGCCGGTCTTCAAGTCGATTTTTGGAGTCTTTCGGAAAAGAAGTGGATCCCTGATAGGATGCCGGACTGCGGTTCATGACCGCCTGTTTCCGTCAGACGTTGAAGCGGAACTCGACGACATCGCCGTCCTTCATGACGTATTGCTTGCCTTCGATGCGGACCTTCCCGGCGACCTTGGCGGCGGACATGCTGCCGGCGGCGACGAGGTCGTCGTAGTGGACGATTTCCGCAGCGATGAAGCCGCGCTCGAAGTCGGTGTGGATGACACCGGCGGCGGCCGGGGCCTTGTCGCCGGCGGTGATGGCCCAGGCGCGGGTTTCCTGGACGCCGGTGGTGAGGTAGGTGCGGAGACCTAGCAGGTGGTAGACGCTGCGGATGAGGGCGGAGACGCCGGAGTCGGTCACGCCCATTTCGGCTAAAAATTCATTGGCCTCCTCGACGGGCATTTCGCTGAGTTCCTCCTCGATGCGGGCGGAGATCACGACCGCCTCGGAACCGGTGTGCTCGGCAGCGAACTTGCGGACGCGCGCGACCTGGGCGTGGGAGTCGGGGTTGTCGATCGCACCGGCGAGTTCGTCCTCGGCGACGTTGCAGGCGTAGATGGTCTTCTTGGAGGAGAGCAGGAAAAATTCCTTCACGATGGCCTTGTCGTCCTCGGTGAACTCGATGGTGAGCGCCGGTTTTCCCTGATCGAGATGCGGCATGATGATGTCGATGAGTTCGACTTCCTTCTTGGCCTCCTTGTCACCGCCCTTGGCTTTCTTTTCGCGGGAATGGCGGCGTTTTTCGAGCGAGGCCATGTCGGCGAGGATGAGCTCGGAGTTGATGATGTCGATGTCGCGGATGGGATCGACGGAACCGAGTTCGTGGATGATGTCGTCGTTTTCAAAACAACGGACCACTTGCACGATGGCGTCGGTCTCGCGGATGTTGGCGAGGAACTGGTTGCCGAGGCCGGCACCTTCCGACGCGCCTTTCACCAGCCCGGCGATGTCCACGAACTCGATGGCGGTGGGCACGAGCTTGTGGGAGCCGGAGATTTTCGAGAGCACGGCGAGGCGTGGGTCGGGCACGCTGACGATGCCGACGTTCGGATCGATGGTGCAGAATGGAAAATTGGCTGCCATCGCCTTGCGGGTGCGGGTGACAGCGTTGAAGAGTGTCGATTTACCGACATTGGGTAGTCCTACGATTCCGGCCTTGAGCATTGCGGCGGGAGGGTGGGGGAGAGGCGGGCGGGTGGACGAGGAAAAAGTTCCGACGGTATTTCTCAAATTTTCGCGAGGCTACGGAAGTGTCACGTCCACCCGGCCGAAAAGGGTGGGTGTTTGGGTAGGATCGAGAGTCTTCTTCACCACCACCCGTTCCCAGTGGTCGCTGATCGATGTGACGTTGGGGGTTTCGGTGATTGGTTCGAAATTCGCGAGGGTGGCGGAGCTCTTGGGTGTGTAGATCAAGCCGCTGTTCTTGCGACGGAGGAATTCGATAACCAGCTGTGGCTGGGCACCGCTCCAATCCACGCTGATGGCGGGAAGTCCGCTCGTGCCGGTGGCCCGGGTAAGCACCCGGGAACTGGAGGTGCCGGCGGGAAGATTGAATGCGTATTTCAAGAGGTTTTCGACGCCGTCGTTGAATGGAGTGGCAGAGGCTGCTGCGTGTGCCCCGCTAAAATTGGCGGCTGCTGCCCACAAGGCGTAAAGATCCGCAGCGGTACTTGCATCGGCGGCAAGGGCGATGATGAACGGAGACTCGTCGGTGTCGCTGCTGTGAATGTGGAGGGCGGATGTCCGGGTGCCGGCAATGGCGGGCAGGAAAGTCACGTCGAAACTCATGCTCGCGCCGGGATCGAGAAAGTTCTGTGCGATGGGGGTGTGGATGAACTCCCCCTGATGCGGGCCATCTTGTGAGAGGGCGATGCCGGTGAGTGGTGCGCTTCCTTCATTGGTGATGGTGATGGTCCTGGTGGACGACGGGCCTCCGATTCTGACGGGGCCGAAGGACAAAACCGAGGCATTGGACTTCATCCCGGAACTGCCGGAATGGGTGACCGCGATTTCCGGTGCCGGGGCGGGGGTGAATTCCGGCAGGGTGACCTCAAGGATCCCGAAAAGCGCGGGGCTGGTCGCGGGATCCATGGTTTTCCTCAGGATGACTCGCGACCAGTTTTCATCAATGGGAGTGACGGTGGTGCTTCCGGTCATCGGCTCAAAATCAGATAGATCGGTCGATATTTTCGGGGTGTAAACCAGCCCGCTGTTTCTGCGTTGGAGATACTCCGCCTTGAAGACGGGCGTGGGGCCGCTCCGGTCGAGGGTGAAGACGGGAAGGCCTGCCGTTCCGACAGAACTCGTCAAGGTTCTCCGGTCGGGACGGTTTCCGGCGAGGTTGAAGGCATATTTCAGGACATTTTTCACCTCATCCTTGAACGGCATGGCGGAGGGCTGCGCGGCGGTCCCGGTCAGGAGGTTGGCGGCGGCCCACTGGGCGTAGAGTTGTAGATCGGTCCCGGAGTTTCCGGTGATGGAAACATCAAATGCAGGGGTGACAGGATCGTTGCTGGCAATCCGGAACCCGGCCGTGCGGGAACCGGCGGCGCTGGGGGCGAAGGTCACCGTGAACTCCGTGCTGGCTCCCGGAGCGAGCGAAGTGGTCGCCGGAGCGGACACGCTGAAATCCTGACGCTGGGGGCCGTCGCAGGTGATGCCGAGTCCGGTCAGGTCGAGCGTGCCTTCGTTGTGGATCGTGAACCGGTGGATTTCAAGGGATCCCAGCCGGACGTTTCCAGCGGATGCCGCCCCACCGCTGGTCAGTGGAGCTCCAAAGGAATTTTTGACAACGATCAGCGGTTCGGGTGGACGGGTCGTGAAAGAAATGATTTCGGAGAGGCTGCTTTTCAGTCCTGCCAGGTTGTAAGCCTGAAGCGCGCAATAGTAGGTTGTGGACGGGAGCAGTCCGGACAGCGTGGCGCTCGTGCCGTTCGTGACATTCAGATAGAGCGGAAGATTCCCGGGAGTCGTGCCGAGATAAACATAAAAACCGGCGATGTCGGCTTCCGGATTGGAGTCCCAGGCGATTTCGACCGACGTCTGTGCCTGGCAAGTGCCAGCCAACGCGAGGACCGTAACGGTGAGAATGGCGGCGAGGCGGAGCCAAAGCGGCCTGAAAAATGACAGGATCGAGTTAGATCGGCTCGGGTTCGAGCAGGGCGGGTGGACTGCGCATCGGTTTCGCGGGATCAGGATGTGCGGCTGGTGCTGGGCAAGGGAAAGCATGGGTGGGACCTAAACAGTGGGTTTTTTCAAAAAGGCGAAACGGTGAGTGATTCATGGCTTTGGGGGGGTGGTAACGACGTGGGTTGGGACGTCGAGTGCCGGGAAAAACGGGGAACTTCTTTCATTTTGCAAATTCTAATTTTAACGGCATGTGGAAATCACTGATTCGGTGCGATTTCCACATGTGATCTTTTTTTTCCCACCCCGCTTGAACTACGGAAATTCAACCAGGGTTGAAGATGAGGGATTGCACAGTTTTGGAAACCGGCAGACACTCCCGGCGTTTTGCGGACTCCCGGGTGAATGACAGCATTTCTTTTCAGTTGTAACTACGCGACTTGCGCGGTGCCGGAGGCTTACCGGGAGATTTTCCGCGGCTCCGAAGAGGTTGTCGGCTCGACGGCGGGCTGGGAGCCGGGTTCGTTGAATTTGGCGCAGGGATTCGCGATGAAATTCCGCACGCCGCTGGTGCACGGGGATGTGACCCGGTTGCTGATCGATTTTGAAAACGACGGGGACGCGCGCTGGAGCCAGTTTTCCCTGAAACTGCCCGAGACGACGCGAGTGAAAGTGGTGGACCGGCATGAGCGGCCCTACCGCACGTCGCTCAAGCAACGCATTGCGGAAGACCTGCGGCGGCACGACGCGCTGCTGCACGTGATGATCCACACGGATCCGAAGACGGACGGGTTGGTGCTGTTGGAGACGCCGGTGGGTGCGGATCTGGCGGAGAAATTTTCCAACGCCTGGCGGGCACGCCTCGCGGCGGCGGATGTGAATGTCCGGCAGGTGAAGGCGGTGCCGATCAACGATCTGGGAGCGGCGCTGTCAGCGGAGTTTCCTCCGACCCAGTACGCGCAGTTGAAGCTCTCCGTGTCGCAGACGTTTTTCCTGGAGGGGCGGCCGTGGCGCTGGGAGACGCTGAAAAAGCTCCTGTTGGAGTCCCTGGTCCTGGTGGGGAAGGAAGTGGTGGTCAGCGCCCCAAAATCCCCTTCGACTGGTCGAGGCTGAGCTTGCGCTGTTCCCTCCAATCGATGATTTCCGGTTGTTGGAAGACCTTCTCGCGGCTCTCGACGATCGTATTCGAAGGCCTGTCGATCTCCTTGTTCCCGGATTCACGGGCAGCGTTGGTGGCGTAGGTATCGGTCTTGTATGCGCCGGGAATCTTCGCCGCATCGCCGGCTTCGGGAGCGGTTTCTCCCTGCAGGGCGGAGGATTTCTGGAAGCGGCTGCCGTCGGTGTTGCCGGCGTAGGACTGGCGGTCGTATTCCTTGTTTCCCCACCACGACTTTTTGGCGAAGTCGCCGGTTTTGTAATCCTTTTTCTGGAATGACTTCTTGGAATCGTAAGTGCTGCCCTTGCTTTCGTAGGGGCTGCGGCGGTCGTTCTGAGCTACCCAGTTGCCGTTGGCATCTTGCTTGTAGCCGTTTTTCTCATTCACTCGCTCGGACAACGGCTTGCGCGGTGGCGTGGAGGCGGGCTCGTTTTTCTTCCCGGCGGAATCCGAGGCGCAGGAACCCAGCAGAAGAAGCATGGGAAACAAAACGGCGAATCGTAGGAATTTCACTGTTGGGCGAGGAGTTTTTCGAGCTTGGGATCCGGCACGGCTCCACGTTCGAGGGCTTGATGGTAGTAGTCCTTCGCCTTGTCGATGCGCTTGGAGCGCGAGCAGAGCAGGGCGAGGTTGTAGTAAGGTTCGCTGGGCAGCGGGTCGGCGGTGATGGCCGCCTTGAAATGGGACTCCGCCTCCGCCTTGCGGCCCAGGCGGTAATAAATGGAGGCGAGCAACAACTGGCTCTTCGCGTCGTCCGGAGCGAGATCCACCGACCGCTTCGCGTTCTGTTCGGCCGCAGGCAGGTCGCCGAGGGTCATGAACGAGTAACCGAGCATCCGGTAGGCGTAGGGATTCGCGCCGTCGAGTTCGACGGCGCGCTGGAAGGTGTCCACGGCGGCGGCGGGATCCTGGAGCTTGAGATTCACCACCCCCAACTTGCAAAGCGCCGGAATATGGCCGGGATGCTGCTCGACGATCATCTGGAACAACTCGCGGGTGGGAAGAAATCGACCCGCGGCGAAAGACTTCTCGGCAGTGCGCTCGAAGACTGCGATGTCGCGGTTTAGTTCGGTCGTATTCCTGCCGACCGTCGCACGGTCCTGTGCGAAGGGGGAAACGAACTCGGCGTTCACGTTCTTGTCGGCGAGAATGCGCTGCTCGTCGGGCGATAGCTCGATTTTCTGTCCATCCAACAGGGAGATGGCCTGGGCGATGCGCTCGTCCTTGCTGCCCATGTCCTTGACGGCTTGGACCAGCAAATCGCGGGCCTGGCGCCGACGCTCCTGCACCCGCAACTGGCGCTGGATGATGTCGCGGAGCACGGCGACTTCCGCCGGATCTGCGGCGATTTGGCCGTTGGAAAGGGCGGATTCCTCGCTTTTGAGACGTTGTTCCAGGTCGGCGAGGCGCTTGTCCTGATCGCGGCGTTCCTGGTGGAGCTTGTTGATCTGGGACTTGGCGATGGCGAGGTCGCGCAGGGCGTCGATGATGTCGTCCTTGGCGCTATTATTGTCGATGTTGAGGCGCTCGACTTTCTCGTTCGCCTCGCGGAGATTTTTGGCGAGTCCCATGTTCTGCTGGACGAGATCCTGGATGCGCCCGTCTTCGTTGAGCTTGAGAAGGTTGCTCATTTGCTCGCGTTCCAACATGAGCGATTCGTGCTCGGAGCGAAGCTGGGTGTAGGCGTCTCGGCTTTCCTTGAGCTCGTTTTCCAGGTCGTTGATGCGCAGGTTCGCCTTGCCGAGCTCGTCGGATTTTTTGGCGAGTTCCTTTTCCAATGCCTGAAGCTGGGCGCGCTGGCCCGCGACGACGGAACTGGCGACTTTGCGCTCGACCTTGAGATCGCGGTCGAGGTCGGCGCGCTTTTGCTGCATCACCTTGAGATCGGCTTCGAGAATCGCGTTGCGTGCAAGCGCCTCGGTGTTGGCGCTGCGACTCTGGGTGAGGGCCATGGCCATGGCCTCGCGCTCCTGCTCCAGTCCGGCGATGCGCTGGTTGAGAGCCTTCATCTCATTTTCTACCGGATTTGAGGCGAGTCGGGCGCGCAGGCTCTGCACGAGGTTTTCCGCGGCGTTCAACTGGGACTGGAGAAGGTCGCGCTGGCGGGCGATGTCGCGGACGCGGGAGGAATCACGGGAAGACTCGGGCTCGTTGGATGGAGTGCTTTTCGAATTGTTTTTCGCCAGCTCCTGAAGCCGCTTCACCTCGGCCTCGGCTTCGGCCAGGCGGCGGGTGGCGAGCGGATCCACTTCGAGGATGCCCGGAGTGAGAGGTACGACGCCCTCTGCGGGATCGATGAGGGTGCCGGATTGTTTCACTCCGCCCTCGAGTTCGGCGACGACGCTGCGGTTCTTTTTCCGTTGCTCCTCGGCCTTCGGGTGGACGCGCACTTCTGCCTCGGACGTCTGGGCGCTGCGTCCGGTGACCATTTCCGGCTTCCAGTCAGGATAATACCGGCGGACGGCTTCGAACAATTTACGTGCCTTCTCCAGCTTTTCCGCGGCCGCAATGAATTCACCGCTGGCCTCGAGTTGCTCGGCGGCGCGCGACGAGAGATAACCCTGGAAATAGACGTCGGATGGGTCGAACTGCGCGGGCGAAATCGGCGGCGGGGCCTGCGCATGAGCCGGTGCGGTCGCCAGCGAAAGAAGGACCGAGCCTGCCAGTCGCGCGGTGGGCAGGCGCAGGGTTTTTGCGATCCGATCGAGCATGGGACGGGCAACCTAGGTGGGAGTTGCCGGGGGATCAAGCGAGATTCCCGCGCGGTCGGGGCGAAGATTCAGTCGTCACCCGGCTCCTTGTGGAAAATTCTGCGAGCGGCCCGGGAACGTCGCCGCCAATGGTCCACTTGAGATCATGCCATTGAACTCAGGTGATAAAAATTCCAGGATTTCGGCATAATCTTCTCTAGCCAGCTCTCTGATTGTCCGGTGAACGTCTCCAAGGAGTGGTTGTGATTAAACCGCCATCAGTTCCGCCTGCGCGGTTTCGCTATGGCTGAGATAGCACCCCGGATCGGAGCCCCACAGGTGGCCGTTCACGGCGGCGGCGCGGGTGCGGAAGCCGCCACCGCAGAGGGCGAACCAGCGGCAGTCACCGCAGGGGCCTTGGATCTTTGCCTGACGCTGCTCGTTGCTGAGCAGACCGATGGAGCGGATTTCCTCGAGCTTGGCGGCGGAGGGCGCGTGTTTACCCTCCCAGATGGTGGAAAACGGCGTCTGTTTGACGTTGCCGAGATGGATGTCCTGCCAGAACTGGTCGGGATGGACGTTGCCCTGGGTGTCGATGTTGGCGATGCCGCGGCCGGAGCTGTTCGCGCCGCCGCCGTTCCATCCTAGCAGATTGCGGGCGGCTTCGAGGTGCGGGTGGTTTTCGCGCTCCATGCGGAGCAGCAGATAGGGTCCGTCAGCCGGTTGGGTGACGGTGAGAAGTTCGCGATGGATGCCGGCCCGGTGCCATTTTTCGACGCGGGTGATGAGGGTGTCGAGCGCATGGCGGGACTCCTCCGGACGGAGAATTTGCAACGCGCTGCCACGACCCGACGGAACGAGGTGATAGAAGCAGACGCGCTGGATCTCCTCATCCTCGATGAAGTCGAGGATGCGCTCGATGTCGGAAACGGTGTGGCGGGTGAGCGTAAGGCGCAGGCCGGTTTTCTGGCCGACTTCATGGCAGGCCCGGAATCCGTCCACGGCGGCCTTGAACGCGCCTTCCTTGCCGCGGAACTGGTCGTGGATTTCTCCGATGCCGTCGAGCGAGATGCCGACGTAGGCGACATTTGCCGCTTTCAGAAGCGTGGCCTTTTCCGCGGTGATCAGGGTTCCGTTCGTGGAAATGGTGAGTTTCAATCCGGCCTCGGTCGCGAGATCGACGAGGTCGAAAAAGCGGGGGTGGATCAGGGGTTCCCCGCCGGATAGAAGAAGTGATGGGACTTGATAGGCGGCGAGGTCTTTGACGACGGACTGCATTTGGTCCCAGTCGAGTTCGCCCGGATAGCGGGCCGCCATCGAGTCGGAATAACAATGGACGCAGCGCAGATTGCAGGTGCGGGTGATGTTCCAGACGACGATGGGGCGGCGTCCGCGGGCGGTGGCGGCGGGCTGGTGGCCGTGACCATAGCGGAGTCCGTCGGCGGGTTGTTCGTGACCGGTCCAGAGGCGGGTGAGGTTGATCATGGGGCTGGGTGGAAATGGTTATTTGCTGGGAGCGAGAGGCTGATAGGAGCAGGCGGGATCCTCGGCGAAGGCATCGCCGGTGAGGCCGTAGGCACGGGAGCGTGAACCGCCGCAGATGCGGCGGAACTCGCAGCGTCCGCACTTGCCGCCGAGCGCGTCGGAATCACGCAGGGAAATGAACAGGGGGTGGTCCTGATAGATCGACTTGGGGCTGCGGCTGCGGATGTTCCCGCAGTTTTCCGGGAGAAATCCGCTGGGGCTCACGTCGCCGGTGTGGGAAATGAACATCACCCCGCGGCCATCGCGGATGCCGAGCGGGGAACGCATGCCGGGACGCCCGCCTGGGCCGCCTTTTCCGCGCTGGGCGAGCACCCGGCGGAAGTGGTGGCCTTCCGTGGTCTTGATGGCAAAGGGCGCCTTCCCGACGAGATCGGCCATTTCCTCGAAAACGGTTTCCAACTCCTGTGGATCGGGCACTTCACCGGCACCGGCGCGGCCGGTGGGCACCAGGATGAAGACACTCCACATTTCCGGTTTCCACTCGAATATCAGGTCGCGGAATGCGTGGAACTCGTGGAGGTTCGAGCGGGTGAGGGTGGTGTTGATCTGGAGCGAGATTCCCGCATCCCGCGCCAGCGCGATGGCTTGCACGGTCCGATCGAAAGTCCCCTCCACGCCCCGGAACCGGTCGTGGGTCTCGCGCGTCGAGCCATCCAGGCTCAGCGACATCCGCTCGATCCCGGCGACCCGGATTTTGTGGAAATCGAAATTCACCAGCCGCGCGGTGG
>JBGSTM010000062.1:0-1902 GCA_041736495.1 Akkermansiaceae bacterium | reverse complement strand
CATTGCCACCGCCGCCGCCGTATTGCGGGCGACGCATCTGGCAATTCTGCACGGTGATGCGCATGGAACTGATCAGGAAGATGCCATTGGAAAGCATGTGGCAGGTGCTGGTGTTGGCGGCGGCCTGACGGCTGTGGACATTGTTGATCCAGCTATCGCGGACACTCTGATAGCGAATCAGCCAACTGGCATGGTTGTTGTAGGCGGCTTTCGTGGTGTCCGAGTAGTCCTCTTCCTCCCAGCCGGATCCCGGGTGCTGGAGGTTGCCGGTGGAGAGGGACTCGATGCCGACGTTTCGGAGAAATCCGCTGACGGTGCGGACGGTCGGATTGTCGCGGGTTTTGATCCAATACCGGGTGGGCACGTCCACGTCGATCCATCCTTCGGTGGGGTTGGTGGCGACGACTTCGCGGAAGTAGGTGGCGCTTCCCGGGCTTGACTCGCCCCACCAGGTTTCCTGGTTGTTCTCGGTGACCCAGTCGCTGGTGAAGTTCCACTCGAGGCGGACGACGTTGCCGGTGGAGAAGGAGCCGGCATTCGCGACCGGGATGCGGCGGGTGGGTCCGGGGAGGTTGGCGGTGATGGTTTGTGCGGTGCCCAGGGAGGTGGAGGCCGGGGAGACCAGGATGACCGATTTGCTCCTCATGTTGAAGGAGGTATTGAGCAGGAAGGTCTGGGTGGTGCCGGCGCCGCGGATGACGATGTTGGATGTGGAAACACGCAGGCAATGGCTGTTGCTGCCTTGTGGCGAAACGCGGAACTCCCCGGCGGGCAGGAAGACGACTCCGCCACCGGCGGCTGCCGCGGCATTGATGGCGCTCTGGATGGCGGTGGTGCTGTCGGTGGCACCGGTGGGGTCCGCGCCGTATTGGGTGACGTCGAAGATCGGGCCGGTGACCGTGGGGAGCATCACTTCGCCGCGCCGGTAGCCGGCATAGGAAAAATCCTGGATCAACTTCGCGCTGGCGAAGGAGACCGCTGCACTTGGCGGCTGCCAGTTGGTCGGATAGAGGGTGCTGCGCCACGTGGTCTGCCCATGCGCGACGGCGACCAACACCCACAGCCATGCGAGGATGGGAAGCAACTTCCTGAGCGGAGATGGGTTGGGGTTGGGGATCAAGGTAGGGGTTTTCCAAACGGAAAAAGTCGTCGCATTTTGTCGTTGCTTCAGGGAGGTGCCTACTGGGCAGAACTGCCCATGGGCATCTTGTCGGGTTGACCCGCTGCACGAGGTCCTTGCCCCATCGCTTCGACTGGATGAAGCAAGGGCTGCAAACGGCCACAATTTGGCAGCGCCGTGGCGACGGGATTGGTCCACGCCCGCACTCACTCAAGGACGAACAGATCGTGTCGCTTTACGTGCCACCGTGACTGAACGGCGACGGCGCGACAGGCCCGCGGCGAGCAGCAGCCCGGCCAGCGCGCTGGTAGGCTCGGGGACGGCGGTGAAAGTCCAATGAAGCGTGCTGGTGCCGCTGAAGGCGAACTGCCCTTGACCGTCCACCACACCGGTGCTGGAGATACCCGTGCCGCTAAAGCTGGAAAAAATGGAGGCCAGAGTGTGGTCCGCACCATCACCGGTGAAGAGGTTGTTCCAAGTCTTGTTGGTATCCCAGAACGCATCGTCGAAGTCGTTGCTGCCAAGTACGATCTTGAAAACGGCGCCACTGCCGCCGATTTCGCCGATTCCTGCCAACTGGCCGTAATTGCCTTGATTGGTCGTGCCTGTGTCGCTGGTTGCCGCATTCAGATTCCATTCGACGGAATCCCGCAGAGGATATGATTTATCCCGAAATTCCCCGAATAACCCGAAAATAGCCCGTTTTCAGGGACTTGAGTGGGCTTGAAGCCGAATTCCTGGAAAGTGCGCTATCTGATCTATTTGATACCTTAAATGGGCCA
>JBGSTM010000372.1:0-1506 GCA_041736495.1 Akkermansiaceae bacterium | reverse complement strand
GTGGTGAAGAAAGGATCGAATATCATGTCGAGGACGTGACGCGGCATTCCGCTGCCTGTGTCCCTGACGCGAGTGAGGACGTAGCGTCCGGGATGGGAGGCGAGATGCATGCCGGCGTCGTGGGCGTCGAGGGTGAGGTTTTCCGCGGAAAGGCTGAGGGTGCCGCCGTGGGGCATGGCGTCGCGGGAGTTCACGCAGAGATTGAGGAGGGCTTGGTGGAGCTGGGTGGGGTCTCCGGTGACGGTCCAGAGGTCAGGCGGGGCGGTGATCTCGACGGAAATGGATTTGAGGAAGGTGTTCTGGGAGATTTTCCCGACTTCCTGGAGCAGGTGGTTGATCTGGACGTCCAGGCGGCGGCCCTCCATGCCGCGGCCAAAGGAGAGGACCTGGCGGACCATGTCGGCACCGCGCTGGTACGCCTGTCCGCCTTGATCCGGCGGAGAACTTCGAGCCCGCTGATTTTGGGCAACCGGAGATCGAGGAGAATCACGCCGGGGCGGGTATTCCGGCACTTGGAATAGGGACCGGTGGAAAACAGGAACTCAAGCGCGGCCTTGCCATCGCCCACGACGCGCACCGGGTTGGTCACGCCCGCCTTGCGGAAGGCGCGCATCGTAAGTTCCACATCCGCAGGCTCGTCCTCGACGAGCAGAATCTCCAGCGCTTGCTCTGAGCCGCCATCATTCGCCCGGTCGAACAGTCGTGAAACCGAAAGCTCGAACGCGGCCGCGAGTTTCTCGATGCTCTCCAACGAAGGATTGCGCGCGCCTCGCTCCACGTCCGAGATGTAAGTCCGGTGGAGTCCGGCGCGGTCCGCCAATTCCTCTTGGGAGATGCCAAGCTCGGACCTTTTGCTTTTGATTGCCGTGCCGAAAAGACGTTTAAGATCGCCAGCTGTCATGAGAGAATCATTGGGATTGGATCATACCGGACGGCACAACAGACGATGAGTGACAATGCGGCGGTCAATCGCCGCAACCTCCGCCCGATCCGCTGCCGGTGTGGTCGTGTGGGTTTCCAGAATCATGCCGGCCCCCACTGCAGAGCCCGCCAGATTAACCGGCGCACGGGAACGCGCCATTTGCAAGGGTGAAATGGAAGCACGCACCGATTGATCCGCCGGAAAACGACACTGCGCCTACGCCCGTCCCTTGCGGGAAAGTGCGGCGGCGCAGCGCTTGGATCACTCGAAAAGTCTTACTCTTCCTCGACGCGGAAGAAGCCCTTGGGGCCCGCCGTGAAATCCAATGTGGCGCTGGTTTCGCCCATGCCCGCGGCGCCGGGGATGCCGCTGCCCAGCACGGTGGTCCAATCCACGAGATCGGTGGAGAATCTCACCTTGTAGGAGCGGAGCTCATTCGATCCCCACGTGAGCTGGATCTTGTTGGTCGCAAAGTTCGGCACCGCACTGCGGATCACCAGCGCGCCGGGGGCAGCCGGTGCCGCTGGCGGGACTCCTTCCGACAGGCCCCAGCTCGTGATGTCATGCGACTCGAACTGGCCGCC
>JBGSTM010000007.1:0-13305 GCA_041736495.1 Akkermansiaceae bacterium | reverse complement strand
CTGGCGGTCGAGCAGGCCGCGCAGGTGCGATGACGCGCCTTCGAGCACTTTCACCAGCTTTTCGTTGCCGATCTTGTAGTTCACCGCCGCGTTCATGGCCGCAAGGTGGATCCACCAACCCGCCCCGTCAACCTTTGGCCGCAAAACGAAACGAGCCGCTCCCTGCAGAGCGGCTCGTGGAAAATTTCAGTGGCCCGGATCGCTTCAGGCGTCCTCGGTCCCGGCCGTTTCGGCAGCAGCGGTCTCGGTCACGTCGGCAGCAGGGATTTCCACCGCTTCGACGGTCTCGACGATTTCCTCGTCAGCGACTTTCTTGGCAACCTTCTTGGCAGGGGCCTTTTTCGCAGCAGCCTTCTTGGCGGGAGCCTTTTTCGCCACTTCGGCCTTCTTGACGGCTGGTCTCTTCACGATCCCGCCGAGCTTTGCCGCATCCGCTTTGCGCTTCAAATAGTCAGCGCGGCGACGGCGTTTGATGATTTTTTTCGATTGTTGTCCCATGGTTGGTAGCCATCTGCCTAGGGGCTGGAACCGAAGGGGGCAAGGGAAAATCTCACGCCCGGGGCGAAATGAAGGAACTCCGCACCGGATTCTCTTGGGAGCGCCCCGCAAGCCCGCCGGAGTGCGAAACTTCATTACTGGAGTGCCCGACAACCCACCGCAGCACCAAACTACTCCGCAGGACTGTCCGACACCTCCGCCGGACTCCATCTCACAGCACGCTACGATTTTGCCCGGTGTCACTCCCGCGACTGGTTCACAAACTCCGTGCACGTCGGATGACGCGGCTGAACCCGGTCGGCGTTCATCCGATTTCCACGCCGATTTCGGCGGCAATCCCCTTCTAGCACCCGCACTCGAATTCACCATCGACAACTCCCCTACCCCCGCGCCAGATTCCCGCCCCATGGCAGGAATCATCATCTCACCCCGCGCACGCATTTTTCACGGTCACGAGTGGGTTTATGCCACCGAAATCAAGAAGTCCTTCGGCAATCCCCAACCCGGCGACGTCATCACGCTCAAGGATTTCCGCGACCGGCCGCTGGGCACCGCCATCTACAATCCGCAGTCGCAAATCGTCGCCCGCCGCTTCTCACGCCGCAAGCAGGACCTCGACCTCGACTTTTTCACCCGCCGCATCGGCCAGGCCATCGACCACCGGAAAAACTCCAGGATCGATGAAACGCTCGCCCGCCTTGTCTGGTCCGAGTCGGATGGACTGCCTGGCCTCATCGTCGACCGCTACGGCGACCACCTTTCCGTCCAGACGCTCACGCTCGCCATGGACCTGCGAAAGGAAATCATCCGTGACGCGCTCGTCGCGCTGCTGAATCCCGCTTCCATCGTCCTGCGCAACGATTCTCCTTACCGCAAGGCGGAGGGCATGGAACCCGGCATCGAAATGCTCCACGGCGAAAATCCCGGCCCTTTCATCGTCCAGGCGAACGGCCTGTCCTTCGAGGTCGATCTTTTCGACGGCCAGAAAACCGGTCTCTACCTCGACCAGCTCCAGGCCCACGCCGAAGTCGCCGCCCTCTCGAAAGGCAAGCGCGTGCTCGACTGCTTCACCAACCAGGGCGGCTTCGCCCTCGCCTGTGCCAAGGCCGGTGCCGCCCACGTCACCGCCGTCGATGTTTCCGCCAGCGCCTGCGAGGCTGCTAGAAAGAACGCCGCGCTCAACGATGTCGAAATCGAAGTCCTCGAACACAATGTCTTCGACTTTCTCAAGCACGCGAAGCCGGATTACGACATGATCATCCTCGACCCGCCGAGTTTCACCCGCAACAAGGCCACCCTGATGGACGCCATGCGCGGTTATAAGGAGATCCACCTGCGCTCGCTCAAACTGTTGGACAAGGGCGGACTTCTATCCACTTTCTGCTGTTCCTATCACGCCTCCCGCGAGCTCTTCATGGACAACCTGGTGGACGCCTCGGTGGATGCGAAGAAATCCGCCCGGCTGGTGATGAACCACGCCCAGCGCGCGGACCATCCGATTCTGATTTCGATTCCTGAGACGGGGTATTTGAAGGGTTTCACCGTAGAGGTGATTGCATCGAGATAAATGGGAACAATGGGATTTATGGGAACCATGATTCCTCTAACTCCCATTCTTCCCATCTCTTTTTCTTTGCTCCAGCCTCACCCGGGTCATCCGTTCCCTTAGCCCCCCCTGTTCCACGAACTCCTTCTCCAGCGTCTTCAGCTGCTTGTCCAGCAGGTAGTTCGCCTGATGCAACAGGCACAGCGCGATATTCGCAATGATCTCCGGCGGACGGGTTTCCACGAATTTCCGGTAAATCTCGAAAGTCTGCGGTGTCTTCTTCCCGAGCTCCCGCACAAACAACGCCTCCCTTGAGTCTTTCTCCCAGATCGCGTGATCCCTCACCCGCAGGTAGTCGCGGTAATCCGCCAGCAGCTCCTCCAAGCTCGCACGCCCCACGTTGGTCAGCTTGATCTCCATTATCCCTCTCAATAAACCATCAGCTCTCTTTGCCGCAGTTGTCACGGAAATGGCCTTGCCTATTAAGCTTTTCCTGACATTTTACGCCTGTCATGTCTGAGCGATTTTGGCGCTCGAACTCCCACTGGAACGCCATTCACCGAATGACGGATGATCTTATCCCTTAGATTCGGCCGCACCCTTTCGGTTTCATCGGCAGGATTTCCAACAGTTTGATTTTCGCTCCCTAAAAATGAATACGCCACCCGCATCGAGGCCTGAAAAGAATCATCCGGGCAAAAGCTGTTGGAAGAGATGGATCTCCGCCTTTTGCGGAATCCCGGTCGTTCTGTTATACCTGTCGCCATCGTCCCTGCTGATGGCCCAATCCCCGGAAAGCCCTCTCGGTCTCACATGGGATCTGGGAGCGACGGACGCGGGCACGCAGGTCGCGGTGCAACCCACGACCGCACCGGGAAGTTATTATTTCCGGATCAACACGAAGTCCGCCGAAGTCTGGAGAACCCGCCTGAACGTGACCGCCGGGGAGGCGCAACTCTATCTGAGGCGTGGCCAGATCCCCGTGGTTGGCCATGCCTCCGTGCGCAAGTCCGAACTGCCCGGCAGCGACGGACTCGTGCTCAGCCAGGCGGATTTCGCCCCGGGAGAAAATTGGTACATCCTCGTCGTCGCCACCGAGCCTTCGAACACCTGGTCGCTGGTGACGGGGGAACCCTATGTCAGGGATCTGGGCAGCCTGCCGTTCACGGATACGAACAACGACGGAAGCTATACCCTCGGCGAGGCGACGCAAAACGCCGGGGTTTCACTCGCGCCCATGCCGCCGGAGGGTGTCGTGTTCTACAAGGTCACCCTGCCTCCGAATGTCCCCGCGTGGTCGCTCTGGCTGAACGGTGGAAATCAACTGATCGGTGTCAGGAAATCCAAAGTCCCGGTTCTTTTCACCGCGTCCGCCGTCGCTGATAGAAAGCAGACCGGCAGCCTGTTGCTGGTGCCGCCCTATCTGGGAGGCGGGTCGGATACTTACTTTGTGAGCGTGATCGGAGCCGCCGGATCGCAGATCTCCCTGGACTCGCGGATCCAGGCGGTGGAATCGATGGCGTTTGACGGAGTGGTCCCGCCGTTTTCAGTGACCGGATCACCCTACAAGGTCTTCCGGGTGGACGTGCCGTCCGGAGAAATCGTCTGGGACGTGGCGCTGAACCGGTTGAGTGGAGACCCGGCGATCGCCATCAAGAAAGACACCGTGCCATCGGAGACGGAGAATGACGCCGTGAACGAAGCACCGGGAGAGGTGAACGACAGCATCAGCATCGTGGCCCCGGCACTGACGAACGGAGTCTGGTTTGTCACTGTTTACGCGACTTCTGCCTACGAAACCGGAATTGTCAGCGGTCCGCCCGAAATCTCGGATATCGGTTACCGGGACGAGGTCACGAATGACCAGCCGCTGCGTTCCGGATGGAGGTATTACCGGGTGCCGGATTTCGCCGCCCAGGTGGGGACCTTGGGTTGGGAACTCGATCTGGCGAACGCCCCCGCAGGCACCGAGATCGCGATCCGGCGCGCTCAGATCCCCGGCATTTGGAAAAAAAGAACCGGCGGCAGTACCAGCCTGACCGAGGTGAAATACGCCGATGCGAGCAGTAAAAACGGGATTCTCCAGCGGGTCGATCACGAGGCGGACATCTGGTATGTCGGGGTCTATCAACCGAGTCTTCCGCTAGGCGGGTTCACGCTGACCCTGGATGACATCAGGTCGTCGCCCGCGGCGATGGATGGAAGTTTGTCAGCCGTGACGGATCAAGTGGAAGGGTCATGGAATTACTTCCGGGTCATCGTTCCGAACGACCCGAATCTATTGGGGTGGTATCTGAATCTCATGGACGTCTCGGGCACCGTCGCTCCGAAAATCACCGTGCGCCGGGACCGGCTTCCGCCTTCCAGCACGACGGTCAGCCCGACCGCCTCGACCTGGGCAACCGGAGCCTCCTGGTCCCAGGATCTGGATTTCACCGGGCTGATGACCAACACGGGCAGTGTGAACGTGAGCGGCCGGCAGTTCCTCGCAGCCAAAGGCGCTAACAGGCCCTTGGTCGCGGGAACCTATTATGTCGGTATTCTGGCAGGAGCGGCGCAACCTTCGGCCGGTGAGGTGAAAACCGTCTCCTACACCCTCCAAAGCCGCGGCATCGGCCCCACCGGATTCAGCATTCCCATCACCCCGCTCGCCCTGGACGGCGGGAGCATCGACACCAACCCGCTCGCTCCGCGGGAGTTCAGTTTTTTCAGCGTGACGATCCCACCCGGCGCGGACCTGACGAGCTGGCAGCTGGATCTAACTCCCGCCGAAGGTGAGATGCTGATGCAGGTGCGGCGCGATTCGATCCCGGATTTCTCCACCTCCACGACTCTGGGAGAAGCGTCCTCCGCCGGTGGCAAGCGGCTCAAGCGCTCCGGCAAGGATTCCCTGCTGCTGCTGCCAGACAATGGCGCGACTTCGCTCACAGCGGGAACCTATTACATTGCCGCGGTCAGCGAGGGACTGGCCCCCACCGCGACGGTGATGGGGGATGGACAGGCATCGGGCACTTTGACTTCCACCCAACCGGCGGCATCCACCCACCTCGGGCCCGTGTCATCCGCCGCCCCGCTAACGGTTCCGGTGGAATTGAAAGGCGGGGATCTATCCATCTATCATATTGCCGTTCCCGCCGGCATGAAAGTCCTGGAAGCCTGGCTCACCGACCGCATCGGCAATCCCGGGCTTTCCATCGTCCGTGGTCCGCTCGCGCCCGTGCCGTTTCCTGGGACGACTTCGGGAAACAACGGCTACGGCTGGATCGGCGGACAAACGGCAACCAATCATCCGGTACTCGTCACCGTGCAGGATCCCGCCGCGGACGAATACTCGCTCGTGGTGCGCGCCAACGCGGATGGCACGGGCTTTGTCGACGGCATGGCCACGCTGAACATCCGCTTGATAGAAGCGCTGCCCGAAATCGATCCCGTCAACGGCAGTGGTGTCGTCACGGTCACCGACCAGATCGCGGAGAGCTGGCGCTATTTCCAGCTGAACATCCCTGAAGATGCCAGACTGAAGGGCATCCGCGTGACCCTGAAGAACGTGACGTCCGGCGTGCCGCGCATGATCATCCGGAAGGGCACTCAAATGCCCAAGGACTTCACCACGACCTCCGGCCTTCACTCCGACAGCAGCTCCTGGCAGGAAAACCAGCAGTGGTACCAGGGCAATGACTTCACCGTCCTTCCCAAGGACTCAACGGGTGTGGTCGTGGCCGGAAGGTATTTCCTCGCGGCCTACGACGCACCGATGGATGCGGGAACCTACATCATCGGGGTGTCGAAGGACGCTTCCATCAACACGATCTCCCAGCCCAACACCCCGACGATGAGTTACTCCGTGGTCGCCGAGGCCGTCGGTGACGAGCTCGACATCCCCATCAGCCCCATCGAATTTGACAACACCGTTTCTCCCGAACAAATCGTCGATCTCCCCGAGCGCGAAATGATGTTCTACAGGGTGACCGTCCCCGCCGGACGCACCAGCTGGCGCCTCCATCTGGCAGAAAGCCTCACCACCGACGCCCCGCCGAAGGTCAGGGACGGAGGCATGACCATCCGCCGCGACCGCATCCCCGCGTTTGACAGCGGCAAGGACCCCACCGCCCGTGGGGGAGCCAATGTGAAGCTGCTCGCGATGGGAGACCACTGGGCGCTTCTACCAACAACTCCCGAGGCGCTGCTAGTGGCCGGAGACTACTACATCGCCGTGACATCCTTCGGAGAGAATCCCACCCAGCAGACCGGCAGTGGAAGCAGCTCGCTCACCCTGTCTTCCAAGGGCGAAATCCCGGTGGCGGTGTTCCCCACGCTGTCGGTGGATACGCTTCAATCACTCACCTACGATCTTGCCCCAGCCGAAATCGCTGCCTACGAGTTCACCGTACCCGCCCGAGCGAGCAACGAGATTCCCTACGGTCTCACAATCGATATCAATCGTAGCTTCGGCGCGGCGAACTATTCCATGCGGAAAGTCGAACCCAGCGGACTCGGACTTCCAACTCCACCCGGATCGGGAGCGGATGGATTTTTCGGTGGCCTCACCCCGCTCGCGGTCACAACCGACGCCACCTACGGCAAGATCTTCCAGGAAATCGCTCCCGGCACCTACCGGGTCATCGTGCGGTCATCGCAGGCAGGTTCGGGCTACGGATATTCGAGCGGCGCGCTTTCCGCCAGACTGCTCGTTTCATCAAACATTCCGACACTGCAGTTCGACGGTGAAAACCTCAGCGTCACCAATGCCGGCGCGACCACGGACATCCTTCAATACCGCGTGGAGATTCCGGACGAACCGAACTGGCAGGCGTGGGGAATCCGCCTGGAGGGACCGATCTCCGGCCGCCCCGGAATCATTGTCCGCCGGGCCCTGCCGGTGGAGGCCACTGCCGGACCGAGCGTGAACTCCGATCTCATCGACTGGCCGCCAGGCCATCAGTGGACTCAGACGGACGACTTCACCAAACTGAAAAACGACCCGCTAACACCCAGCGGAGTGGACCGCGACCGCTCCCAACAGTTTTTCATGGCCTCCCGCGAGAAACCACTGCAACCCGGCACCTATTACATCGGCATCGACAACCGCGGCGTCTCCACGATCTCTCCCAGAACCTTCACCATACGCACCTTCGCCGTGGGCGACGGTTATTCCATTCCCCTCAACGACCTGAGTGCGATCGGCGCGCAGGCCTCCATTGAAATCGCCACTCCGCGCATGCCGAGCGTGCACAAGATCACCATTCCCCCGATGACCAAGGGCTGGGCGGTTTCACTCACGCCCACTATCGGGGACCTCACGCTGAGAGTCCGCTATGGTTCCGTGCCGGATCCGGTGAATGACACCATCTATCCGGATGCGAAGGGCGGCGTTCACATCCAGAAATCCGGAGACGAGCGCGTCACATTGCTACCAAAGCCTGGCAACACCTTCCTGCCGGAGGGCGACTACTATCTCATGGCGGTGAGCGATGGACAGAACCCGTCGCTAGCAAGCAGCGTGCTTGGAACAGGGGAAGTGTCCGGGACGATCGAAAATGAAGGTCCCATCAGCGTCACACCGTTGGGAACCGTCACGGAAACGGGCCTATCACAACCGGTCTCGCTCGCGGCGGCGGAGGTCAGGCTGTTTTCCGTCGAGGTTCCCGCAGGCATCAACAACCTGGAATTCCGGCTCAAGGATCGCAGCGGTGAAGCGAACCTCTCCATCCTGCGGGGAACGCAGATTCCCGCACCCGGAATCAGCGAATCCTACGGCGTGTTCGGAGGGGAGACGGCGGGACCACCCACCAAGGACCGCTCCATCATCAACCTGGGGAATCCCACACCCGGAACCTATACCATCGCCGTGCGCGCCGCCGGGACCCTTCCATCCAACTATGCCCTGGCATCCGCCACACTATCAGTCAGCGTCATCAAGCCGAGTCCCCTCAATTTCGCCCAGGAACTGAATGAAGGAAACGGACTTTCCAACGTCGACAACCGCACGCTTTCCGACAAGGAAAAGTATTCCTATCGGGTCGCCATTCCCCGCCAGATCGCAGGCGAGGATGTGATGGGCTGGTTGATCACTCTGGAGCAGGGAAATCCCATCGTCCGTGTTTACAAATCCGAGTTGGATTTCGGCAAGACCGCGCCGGTCACCCTGGTCGGACGCTCGGCCCTGATCGTGCCGCCGTTCCTGACGTTTGACAGCAACTGGTATATCGAAGTCGAGGGAGTGGGCACCACGGACTACATCATCAGGAGCCAACCGGTGAAGCTAACAGGTTCACCTTGGACCTTGCCATCGGTCTTCAACCAGGTCGGCGGAGACTCCAGTCCGGGCGAGCCCGATGGTCTCGGGATCCGCCGGGAACTGCCCCAGGACGCCTGGGAGTTCCACGCGCTGGACGTTCCTGACAACAATCTCGGACTGCTCCGACTAGCCCTCGAACAATACGGCGGAAACACGAACGTCTATGTCCGCTACAATGCCATCCCGACCATCGACCACTTGTCGACCGGCACCACGGGAACCCGGATGTTCCAATACAAGATGATCGCCGAGACCTCCGAAGCCGGAAATTTCTCCGAACTCAGCGACACAGTCAAGCAGCCGGACAAGCTGTCGCCCGGCCGATGGTACATCGCCGTGAAATCCGAGCCGTTAGGCACGGTACGCACCGGCAGCGGATACCGGTTGAAGGCGCACTCCGGCGTGGTCACGGATGTGGATCTGACCACAGCCGCTCCCTTGACGAACCAGAATCTGGCGGAGCGTGACTGGAGATATTACCGCTTCGTCATTCCTAGGACCGGCATCCCGGTGGAATGGAAGCCGTTCTTCAGCCGCATCAGCGGCAGTTCCATCGCCTACATCCGCGACACCCTGCCACCGTTTTCCTACGTGCCGCTCACGGCCACTTCGGTTAGCAGCCAGACCTTCGTCGAGTGGGGAACCGATTTGAAAAACAAAGCACCTGCAAGCGCCTTCCCCAAAGCGCTCGCACCAGGAACCACCACCCTGAACGTCCCGCCGCTGCGCCCCGGCTCCACCTATTTTCTCGGAATCTACGGTAATACCGCCGGCGGCTCCGTGGATGTCTCGTCGTCCGTTTCCGCCCTGAAAATCGCCTTGGATGCGGACATGGCCTACGACACCGGCACCAGCGAAATCACCGTTCCCGGCAACTCCAGCAGCCTGGTGCGGATCGCCACCACGCCGACCGCCACCCGTCTGAAAATCGAGTGCCTCCAGTCGGCTCCTGGTCTTTCCCTGAAGTTGGAACAGGGGTCGCTCCCTTACACCGCCGTGGTGACCGCCGCCCACAAGCAGAACGCGGCTCCCTATCCGGTGAGTTTCACCTTCAATGAACCTCTGGGCGCCACCTGGCCGTTTGTCGCGAACCGCGACTACTATCTGCTTCTCACCAACACCACCACCGCTCCCATCACCTCCACCATCACCACGCGCGGCTCCAGCACCTCCACCGAAGACGAGGACAACGACGGCCTGCTGGATCCGTGGGAAATCCTGCATTTTGGAAATCTGGCACAAACCGCCGCCGGGGACTTCGATGGCGACGGCAGCACCAACCTCCAGGAATTCGAAAACGGCACCCTGCCCAAAGACGCGGCGTCAGTACTCTATCGGCTCAATGTGGTATCACCGGGCGGCAGCCACACCAAGGACCCCTTGCTGCCTAACTACCCGTCCGGCACTCCGCTGGACCTCATTGCCACTCCCGCCCCCGGCGATACGTTCCGCCAGTGGAAATCCAATCTATCAGCGCTGAACGGATCCACAAGTCCATCGGTAATCATTTCCATGTTCGCAAACGTGGACGCCACCGCCGTGTTCCAGACCACCCTCTCGAAGGGCCTCGACACCCCGCCTTCCATGGCGTTCACGAACTTCACCAGCTTCCATTGGTACGGCCAGTATGAAGGCAGCCACGACGGCGTTGACGCCGCGGTCTCGGCCGCGGTGAGCGCCAACCAGCAATCGCGCATCACCACCACCCTGACCGGCCCGGGAGTCCTCAGCTTCTGGTGGAAGGTCTCCTCCCTCACGAACAGCGGGAAACTGACCCTTCTGATCGACAATGTCGCCCAGACCACACCCGCTCCCATCAGCGGGACCGCCGGGGACTGGACCCAGGTCGTCGTGAATATTCCCGCCGGAGACCACCCCGTTGCCTGGCGCTACGCCCGCGATGGCAACTCTCTAACCAGCGGCGAGAACCGCGGATTTGTCGACCAGGTGAAGTTCGTCCCGGAAGGAGCCGGGGAGCGCACGTTCGATTCCTGGATGACCGACCAATTCACCGGCCCCGAACGCGCGGATCCGGCGGTCAGTGGACCCAACGCGGACCCTGACAACGACGGCATCGCAAACCTGGTCGAAGCCGCCATCGGCTCCTTGCCCAAGACCCGGGATTCCCATGAACTTCTGCTAGCCATCATTTCGACCACGATTTCCGGAGGCCAGCGCACCACCGTGCTTTCCGCCAACCGGGCCGAATCTCCCGTCCTGAACCTGAAACTCGAAATCCAGGCCTGCGAAACACTCGATGGAGGCACTTGGACCACGATTGCCGAGAAAACCGGCGAAGAAGAATGGACCACCCCCGGCGTCACCGTCGCCCCGCCGCAGGAAGTGCCCGCCGTCAACGGATCCGTCCCGCTCGAAATCGAAGAATCTGTCGCGGCACCTCTAACCCCCATGCGATTCTACCGCATGCAGGTTTCATTGCTGGACGATCCGTGACCTCGATCTGATCTCACAGCAACCCAGGAAATCCCGAGTCTCTCGGCGGCCCCGCGAAGTTGTCTGATAGAAACCGCCTCCAAAGCTCGCGGCTCGCCTCGGACAAGGACTCCGTCATCCGGCCGACGCACGGCTGGCAGATCAACAACGGCAGCGGCCCGACCACCAGCGATCCACCGGAATCCAACAGCGCGGAAATTCCAAAACCCTCCAGCCCCGCCCTCGGTGCGCAACAGGCAATACACGCGTCGAACCGATCCGCCACCTGATGGAAAAGCATGAACTCACTCATCCGCGATTCCCAATCGATTTCCTTTTCCAAAAACCTCCGGACCGCTTCTTTCGACTCCTCCGACAGACCGCCGGTCACCCGGTCCCGGCACGGCTGGCAAATCGCGTATTCCATCACGCATTCATCCTTCCGGAACTCCTTGTTCACCAGCCACGGCTCGGCGATTTCAAGCAGCGGCAGCTTGCAGCACAAACAATGCGAGAACCCCTCGCCGGTTTCCTCCGAGCCCAACCATTCGTCCATCGTCCGCATGGCGCAAATTAAAGGACCCCGCTGCGCGATGAAATCCCAAAAAGCAGCCCGTTTCAAACACCCGCCTCAGAAAATCACCCGATGCCGTGTCGCGGGTTGCGCGGTGGCCTCTCATGGTTACTATCCCGCCACGGATCCACCGGCAGAATTGATTTCCACCCTCACCGCATGATCGGACTCGCTCTCAAAATGCTCTTCGGCGACACCGCCAAATATCTCATGCTGGTGGCCGGTCTGTTTTTCGCGACGTTCCTCATCGTCCAACAGGCATCCGTCTTCTGCGGCCTGATGCGGTGGACTACGGCGACGTTGAAAAACGTCGGAGCCCCGATCTTCGTCGTGGAGGAGCGCGTCGAGCAGGTCAACGAAACCAACCCGATGCGCGACACTGACGTCGCCCGCGTCCGTTCCGTTCCCGCCGTGCGTTGGGCCATGCCGCTCTATTCTGGCATCCAGCGCGTGCGCCTCACTGACGGCAGTTTCAAAACGGTGCAACTCATCGGCATCGACGCCGCATCTCTGGCTGGGGCACCCGCCCGCATGGTCGAGGGAAATCTCGAAGACCTCCGCCTGCCGAACACCGTCGTCATCGACGAACTCGCCACCCAGCGGCTTTCCTCCGATCCCAGCGATCCCTCGAAACGCATCAAAATCGGCGACCAGTTCGAGATCAACGACGTTGAGGCGCGCGTCGTCGGGATCTGCGAAGCGATGCGCTCCTTCACCGGCGGCCCCTACATCTGGACCACCTACGAGCGCGCCCTGCAATACACTCCGCAGTCGCGGAAAATGCTAACCGCCGTCATCGCCGCCCCCATCGAAGGCATGACCAGCGACGAGGCCGCCGCCGCGATCGAAGAAGCCACCGGACTCCGCGCTTACGTGAACCGCGACTTCGGCGACAACCCCAAGGATTTCAACACCGCCACCGTGTGGTGGTATGTGAAAAACACCGGCATCCCCATTTCCTTTGGCACCACCGTGGTCATCGGCTTCATCGTCGGCGTCGCCATAGCCTGCCAGACTTTCTACGCCTTCGTGCTGGATAATTTGAAACACCTCGGAGCGCTCAAGGCGATGGGCATGTCGAATTTCCGGCTCAGCCTGATGCTGGTATTCCAGGCGCTCACCGTGGGCATCATCGGCTTCGGGCTCGGCCTGTTAGCCACCTCCGCGTTCGCCATGGGAGCGATCAAAAACGGCCAGCCGCCGTTCTACATGCCCTGGCAGATCCCGGTCGGCGCCTTTCTGGCAGTCCAGGTCATTTGCATGCTCGCCGCCCTCATGGGCATCATCCGCCTCAGTCTTTACGAACCCGCCATGGTCTTCCGTGCCTGATTCCCCTCCATCCCATCAGATTGTCGTCGACGCCCGCGCCGTCGAGAAAAGTTTCGGCGACGGGCCGGACCGCATCCACGTGCTCAAGCAGGTGAACTTCGAGGCGCGCACCGGCGAGATCATGATGTTGGTCGGCCCCTCCGGCTGCGGGAAAACCACCCTGCTCAGCGCCATCGCCGGCACCATGCGGGTCGAGAGCGGCACCATCAACGTCTTCGGCAATCAGCTGGAGAAAATGTCCGGCGGTGCGCTCACCCGTTTCCGTGCGAAGAACATCGGTTTCATTTTCCAGCAGTTCAACCTCATCCCAACCCTCACCATCGCGGAAAACGTCGGCGTTCCGCTCCTCATCCAAGGCGTTTCCAGTGGAAAAGCCCTCGCCCGATCGCGTGAGATCCTCGAAAAGGTCGGCCTCGGATCCCGCTGGAAAGAACGCCCCAACAAACTATCCGGCGGCCAGCAGCAGCGCGTCGCCATCGCCCGCGCGCTCGTCCACGAACCGCCGCTCGTCATCTGCGACGAACCCACTGCCGCGCTCGACGCGCAGAACGGCGAGATCGTGCTGGAACTTTTCCGCCAGGTCGCCCGCTCGCCCGACCGCGCCGTCATCATCGTCACCCACGACAA
>JBGSTM010000339.1:0-10840 GCA_041736495.1 Akkermansiaceae bacterium | reverse complement strand
GCGTCGCCCTCGATCAACTCCGCCACCCGCGCGAGTTCCGGCAGGGCGTCCGGACGCAGAAGCGCGGCTGCCAGACCAATGAGCGGATCCTTGCCGCCATCGCCGGGCCGGGTGAGGCAGCGGCGGACCAAGGCGACATCCTCGATCACTCCGGGAGTGTCTAGCAGCGTGAGCACGCCGGCACGCAGCAGTGACGATTTTCCACCGCCGGACATGCCGGTGACCAGAACGAAAGCCGAGCCAGCACGAGCCTGTTCCCGCAGCGCGGCGACCACCTCGCTGGTCGCCTTGCTGCGACCACAGAAGACCGCCGCATGCTCCGCCTCGAATACCGCAAGACCCCGAAACGGCGAGCCCCGGGTCCAACTTGGCGGTGCCGCTTCCGCCAGCGCCCGGCCCGGCGGCAGCTTGGCTTCGATCAGCTTGCGGAGGTGGATTTCCAGCTTCTCCTCGAAATCCACGGGTTGTTCGAACGGGTGGAACGCGGCGATCAGCGTGCCTTCCTGCTCGTTGTGAAACCAGTGGCGGATGAAATTCTCCAAGGCGCGCTTCTGGTCGAGCCGCGAACGCACGTTCTGTTCGTCCTGCAGGTCCACCACCGGATGGGTGGTCTTTCGATAGACTAGCAACTCCGGCTTGCCGTTCGCCTTGTGGGCTTCCGCGGCGATTTCAAATTCGTATTCGGTGCCGGAGGCATAGGTGCTGCCGTCGGCCCGCCGGAACTGGCCGGGCAGGCGGGTACCTAACCGCGACCAGATGATGCAGACGACGATGTCCGCCTCCGATGGCGAAACGATCTGGTCCTGAAAAGTCGAAGTCGCGAGTAGCGGTTCGTGTTCCCAGAAAATGGGTTGCAAGCGGGTGCGGCGGGAGAACTCGCCGGCCAGGCGACCGAGCACGCGCCCCGTGAGCGCGCGCTCTTCCGCGACATCACCCGGGGATGAGACGAAAATCCTCAGTTCATCCATGGTGGCGGAGTCATTTTTGGGAACCTAGCTTTCGGGTCCGCCTTGCCAAGGAATCTTTTGCTGCTCCGTGAATGCGGAAACTTACGGGCAAACTACTTTCAACCGTGCGAAACGGCTGGAAATTCCGACGGGCAGCGTGGCTTTCACGGTTTGCACCGGGCCATCGACGATAACCGTGCCGGGGCCGAAGGCCGTCAATGGCGTGGTAGCGGGTGTAGGTGAATTCCAGGCCGCTGACGGTTTTTTTTGAGGGTGCAGACCGCGCGGCTACTGGGGTGCGGGTTGTGGTGGTGGAGAACTACGAGACGCGGATGAGCGTGCTGGAAGGCAGAGCGATGATTGTAGCGATGAGCCGGGACATTTGGAACGGCACAAGGTGGGGCGATATCCGATCGCCCGGTCCATGAGAAGACCATGAAAAGCGAGTTCCTCCTCACATTGACTTCTCATGGGCACGGCGGACGGATTCCGTCCCTCCTTGATCGAAAGCTCGAGGTGAGATGGAGTTGCTGCGACATGCAGCAGACCCGGCCTGCGGCGAGACGCCGAAGCCACTTGGGAGAGGATGTCCTTTTAGCCGTGGCGGCGGTTTCCAACCGCCATGCCTCTCGACTCTGCTGGGCATGGCGGTTGGAAACCGCCGCCACGGAGAAGATCCGGCGTGTAGCGCCGAGTCATCCTTTTGGCGGATGTGTCCGCTCTTTGAATTTCTCAAGCTGATGTTATTCAAAGGGGCATGAAGCCAAGCCGCCTGCTGTTTCAGGTAATCGCCATTTTTTCGGCTGGGGCGCGGCGGCGGAGGCCATGAAACTTCCGGAAATGCACCGGGCGGATGAATCGAGCGGGCGGCCGTTTTCGAAGGATCCCTCGGTGATCCGCTTCGGCGGGGAGTATCTGATATATGACCCGCTGCCGGGGCCGTCTGGCGGCATGGGCGGCGTGAGCCCTTCGACTTGGCGAAACACCTTTCGAGCGAAAGACTCAGGACGAAACCGGGGATCTAACGTTCTTGCCGATGGCTTGGACTCAATCAGCTTAGAGTCGGGAAGGAAGGACTTTCCTGATAGGAGCCGCATCCGCCCCTCACGGCAACTCCAGCGCGACATAATCATACATCACATGACAGGCGGGACCTTGATTCCGGGTCTGGGTGAGGGTGATGGTGTTGTTGCCTTTTTTCAGTGCGGAAACCGGAAAATCGACATTTGAACAACTGTATTTCGCGTGGATCGATTCCCGCAACAGCGCGTTCCCGTCAGACTGCGGGGGAATCAGCGAGGCCACGGACTTGCCGTTGACCTCCACACTGACCCGCGCCTGATCGGCACTCGCCCAGGCGATCACGAGGCGCGCGGTTCCCTGGTCTGCGGCATCATCGAGGCGGAAGCGGATTTCCCACGGCCAGGTCTCGCACTCGTTCCGTTTCAGATAGGATCCCTGGGCGTAGTTCCAATCGGTGGCGGGATTGGATTTCCCGATGGTATAGACAAGCGGGTTGGGGAATTCCTTGGAGAAGTTTTTCCAGAGGTAGCCTTGAAAATAGTCATTGCCATGGCGGAACTCGGCGGCGCGGCGGTCCGGCACGCCGATCTCCCATGCGATGGATTTTCCCAGATGGGGCACTTCCCACAACAGGTCGCCCGCCGGGTTGATGCCGGGTTTCACGACGGCTCCTGCCAGCTCGAACTCGCCAACCACGCCGGAGACGAAGGCGTTGAGGGTATAGGTGCCGGGGCGGATGTTGGAAATTTCGAATTCCCCCTTGGCGTCCGCCTTGGTCCAATACTGATAGCTGTTGGACTCATTCTGCCAGTTTCCACCGGGCTGTGGCTGCGAGAGTCCGACCCAGGCACCGGCGGCGGAGACGGCGGGCTTGAGCGGATCCCTGATGGCTAGATTACCCCGCACAATTCCGCGTTCGGCGCGGGGCGGATAGATCGAGGTGTCGGTGACCCATTCGTGCGGCCATGCCTTGCGCTCGGAGGCCGCCTTTGCCCGGGCTTCCGCCCACAGTGCATCGGCATTGCCGCCCTGGTTGCAATAAAGGAGAAATGGACCGTAGATTTTCTTCCATTCCTCACCGGCGGTGAGGCGGGTAGTGGATCCGCCGAAATGGTTCATGCCGAAGTGGATGTGGATGATGGCGGAGGCGGACGAGAGGTCCTGCTTGGTCGGGCCATCGTTGAAAAACTCGTGGCTGCCGAGCACCACCCAGGCTCCGACCTGGTTCTTGTCGCTGGCGTGGCCCCAACAGCCGACGGAGTAGTAGTCGAGATTGAAGTCGTATTTGCAGTCGAACTTGCCGGCCCGCACGCCGCGGGTGAGTTCGACGATTTCCTTGATGTCGGTGGACTTGGCGGCGTCCAGATCGGCGGGGGAGGGCATCTCCCAGTCTCGAAGCGGGTCCACGCGGATTTTTTCCATCAGCCACGCGTTCTTGCTGGCGGCGGGCATGCCCCAGACCATCCGCCATTCGCTGACGCCGCTGTCCGGATAGTCCGCAGGGTGGGAGAGAATGGCGTAGGTGTGTACGCCGGATTCGCCGCGTTTCAGCGCGTAGTGGACCTCGATGTCCACGGCCTGGGGTGCGCCGGGAGTCCATTTCTGGAGAAAGGCGACATCGATGACGTCCGGGGTTTGTTTCACCACCCGATAGGCGGCCCCGGTCGGCTGGCGGTAGGATTTTCCGCCGCCCATGCTGTAATAGACCGGCTTCCCGGGCGACACCATTTCATGTCGACCCAGCTTCATGGAGGTGATGGTGGAGGACGATTTACTCAGGGTCGCCTCGATGATGCCATTCGAAAGAACCACCGACTTCCCGAGGTCACGGAGTGTCACCGGTTCGGCGGCGAAGGCAGCACAAGCGCTCAGCAGAAGCACGATCCAGCCGACGCAGGAGCGGCGGCGATTTGAAAAAGAACGAGTCATGGAAACCCATCATACCGCGCCGGTCTCGAGATTCATGCTACCCCAGACGAGGTAATCCGGGACCGGCGAGGGCCGAAAATTCGAATGGCATGGGGCAGGTCGTCCCTTCATGGTGGTGCCAATGGAAGGCATCCTGTCGCGAAAAAGTGATCCACGTCCGTGGTTCGCGCTACTGCTCGGCACGTATCTGGTCTGCGGCATGGTTTTTCTCGGTTTCGCCAGGACGCCGTGGCAGGTCGCGCTCGTCGTCGGCACTGCGGTTGTCGCGGATTATCTCGGGAATCTGTTATTGAGAAAACGCAACGGTTTCCCGTGGAGCGGATTGATCACCGGCTGCGGGCTCAGCCTGCTGCTCGACTACGGGTCGAATCCCTGGCTGCCGCTGCTGCCGCCCTTGCTGGCGATCGGATCGAAGCATCTCTTCACGGTGAACGGCCGCCATGTTTACAATCCGGCGTTGTTCGGGCTGATCGCCAGTCTGGCGATTGGTGGCGGATTGATCTCCCCGGCACCCGCCTATCAATGGGGAGGGACCTGGGCGGTTGCGTTGTTTCTGGTAGGGCTGGCGCTGGTGGTTTTCATCCCGCGGATCGGGCGCGGCTGGCTGGTCGGCTCGTTTCTGTTATTCTACATGATCCAGACGGCGTTCCGCGCCTGGGTGATGCGGCATCACGTGCCACCGGACGCGATCTGGCTGGGCACGCTCAGCGCACCGGCGTTTTTCCTGTTCACCTTCTACATGCTAACGGATCCGGCGACCTCGCCGCCGAAGCGCGGGGCGCAAATCGGCATCGCCGCGGCGATCACCGTGATCGACCTCGGATTCCATTTCCGCCAGAGTTATTACACGTTGTTTTATGCGGCGTTCACCGTGCAGACTGCGCGTTTTGTCTGGGGATGGTGGCAGCACCGGCAGTTTCCGGATCGGAAGGAATGGCTCACCCGCGCGGCTCTGGCAGGTGGCTTGGGTGGCATCGCATTCCTGCTAGGCCGGACTCCTGCCGGGATCACCAAGGACCCGGGATTCGCCTGGGTGGAAAAGGAGATTTTTCCATCCGAACAAGGCACCATTCTGACAGACATCGATCCGCGGTTGCAACACGTGGGAAAATGGATCCTCTCCGTCGGCGATGCGGCGGCAGTGGCGGATGTCGATGGCGACGGCTTGCAGGACGTTTTTCTCACGCGGCCGATGAAGCGCCCGCAGGACCGCTGCACGCTCTTCCGCAACACGGGCGGGCTGAATTTTGAACGCGTGGAAATCCCGGCGATGGAAAAAATCCGCAACGATCCGGCGAACTCCGGCCTGGCATCCTGCGTGGTGTTCGCCGACATCGACAACGACGGCGACCAGGATCTTTTCCTCGGCATCGGCTTCGGGACGAGTCGTCTGTTCCGCAACGAACTCGCGGAATCGGGAAAACTTGTGTTCACCGACATCACCGAAGCCGCCGGCATCCGTGGCCATCACACCTGCGTGGCGGCGATGTTTTTCGATCCCGACCGCGACGGCGATCTCGACCTTCTGCTAGGAAACTCGCTCACGCCCTATCTCCCCGACTACGCCGAGCCCACGCCGCTCAATCCCTTCCGCCTGCCGCAGCCGGCGCATGAAGGCGACCGGCGGATGTTCCACTTCATGCACCAAAGCTGGCACCAGGCGTCCAACGGCGGACTCAACCAGTTCTATCGCAACCGCGGCGACGGAGTTTTCATCCTGGAGGACAGTGTCAAACTCGGCATGCCGGAAACTCACTGGACGCTCGCACTGAACTCCGCGGATTTCGACTGTGACGGGTGGCCGGACATCTACGCGGCCTCGGACTTCGGGCCGGACGATATCTATCTGAATGAAAAGGGCAAAGGATACCGCCGGATCGAAGGCAATTACTTCGGGTCGATCGGACGCGACACCTACAAGGGGATGAACGCAAGCATCGCCGACTTCGACCGCAACGGAACTCCCGATGTTTATGTTTCCAACGTCCATGCGCCGATGCAGGCGGAGGGAAGTCTGTTATGGATGACGGAGCGCACGAAAAACGGCGTCGTCTTCCGCAATGACGCGTCCCGTCGCGGTGCCTTGAATCCATCCCGCTTCGGTTGGGGAGCGGGAGCGATGGACCTCGACCTCGATGGCTGGACCGACCTGGTGCAGGCGAATGGCATGGTGGACGATCGCATGGACCGCAAGTTCGCGAAGCCTCGCGACTATTGGTATGTCAACGGCCAGGTCGCCCGCAGCGGGCCGGAAGTCCACGCCTACGCCGACCGCTGGGGTGACACCCGCGGTTATACCATCTGGGGGACGCAGGCGAACCGCGTGCTGTTGAATCGCGGTGGGATCTTCCACGAAGCCGCGGAAATCGCCGGGCTAACGATACTTGGAAACACCCGCGGCGTCGCGCTTGCCGACTTCGACAACGACGGTGACCCGGATTTGGTGCTGACGCGGCAGTTTGATCCGGTGCTCTTCTACGAGAACCGTCGTAACAGATCGGCGGCGTGGGTCGGCTTCCTGGTTTCGGGCGATGGAAAGAATGTTAGTTCGGATGCGGTCGGGAGCGTGTTGAAGATTTCCCGGAAGGGCGAACACTGGCATTCCGACGTGCTCAATGTCTCCGGTTTCTCCGCCCAGGGTGACCGTCGCGTGGTGGTCGGACTTGGAGCGGACTCATCACCGGTGCAGGTTGGAATCCGTTGGAACGACGGAACCGAGCAGGATCTCGGGACCTTCGAGAGTGGTAAATATCACTCCATTCGCAAGGCAACGCCACTCACCCCGGTGTCTGCCAACCGGGAAACCACGGAGCGCTGACTTGAGTCGGCAAGTCTGAGGGCAACGGGGTTTTCGAGCCGGCTAAAGCCAGCGCTCCTTACGATACCTGGCTCTTACGACGCGGTAGCAAGCGCCCGATGATCAACCCACCGATGAGCGCGGCAAGGCCGATGAACCATTCCTTGTAACCCTGGAGCGCCTTGATGATCGGGTTTCCAACCGGATCGATGCTCGCCTGGATGCGGACCAGTTTCCACTCGCCACCTTCCTTTCGGGCGATGGCGGTCCATTGTGAGACGAAATCCAGCGTCTTTCCATGGCGCACCGCGTGTTCGTTAGCCCGGCCTTTGGCGATGGCGATGTTGCCGTCGAATATCGTGTCATCGGGATCGATGGTCACCTGATAGGTTCCGTCCTTGCCGAGGAAGTCCTCGACTTTTTTCCAGTAATCGAGGATCCCGTCGTATCCCTTGACTTGGTCGGCCGTGATCATCACCGCCGTGAAATCCGCTGCCAGATGGGGTTTCAGCGCTGCCAGATCGCGGCTCGCAATTGCCTTTTCATAGATGGTTTTCAAATTACGGAGAGCCACCTTGTCATCCTCGGCGGCGATGACTGGCAGGCAGAGTGCGAGGAGGAGGGCAATGATTTTCATGACGGTTCGCGGGTTCGCCGACCATCCTTCCATTTGCTGAACGGCGGGGAAATCAAAAACGCACGCGTCCGCTCGCCGTCTGCGATTTCGGTGCCGGCGGTGAGCAGCGAATAGCCGCCGATCATCGCGCCATCGCCGATTCTGATGGTGGCCAATTTCAATTCGTCCTCCATCACGTGCGGATTGAGCCGGACGCCCGCGCCGAAGACGACCTGGTCGCCGATTTCCAGAAAACCGCGGTCGAGGATGATGGTTTGCGGCGCCCAGTAAGTCAATTTACCGACTCGCGATCCCCAACAGCGCAGCCAGAGCGAATAGACTCCCGGGACCAATCGCAGCAATTCTTCCAGCACGGGAAACCGGAGAAACAAAACCTGGCATTGAAAACAAGCCCACCAGCGGAGAAATGCGGGAGAATCGACCGCGATGCCCTGCGGAGAGGATCGCAGGGATTCCCGTAGGATCCGGCCGGGGATCAGGGGTAACAGATAGAGAACCGCCGGCGCGAGCCAGGGATAGGGCGTCAGGAAACAGGCCAGCGTGGCCACCGCGTGGAATAGAGGCACGACATTCAACAACAGCATGACGAGCTGCGAGCCCTTCCTATCAGCGAATGATTTTTCCGGCATGGTGGTTTTGCACGTGTTCGTCCGTGTGGCGGGGGCCGCGCCACATCCGCAGGTAGGCGGCGAGCAGGCGGCCGCGCTCGCCGTCGTGGGCCGGAGTGATTTCCGGCAGATTCACCCACGGCACCGTCGGCCAGGTGTGATGGTTGCGGTGCCAGTTGTGGTTCAGCCAGAGCGTATCGAGCCATGGCCAGGTGCGGAGGTTGCGCGCACCGCTCACCACGTCGCGCTCGGTGCCGAAGTGATGCACATATTGCAGCGCGGACCACAAGACGCCGAAACTTCCGAGTAATAACAGATAGTGCCAAACCGGAACCTCCCACAGCCACATCCACCCGGCATGCAGCAGGATGACCGCCAGCGCCTCGATCCGGATCAGCCGGAAATACCGCGGGTTGAGCGAATCGAGCAGTGCCCGCGTCGGCCGGTCGAAATCCGCCCAGCGCGCCTTGAGCCAGCGTGGATGGACGAGAGCGATGAAATTTCCCAGAACCACCGCCAGATAGAAAAATCCGGTGAGGATTCCGTAAAGCTGGAGGGTTTTCCACAGCCGGCTCTCACCGTCGAAATAGAAATCAAACGCCTCATCGTCCGAGCGATTCCGCAGGTGATGGCCGATGTGGCCTTGCCGTAACAGGTGGAACGGCGCGGGGAAAAACAAGGCCAGCAGCGCGCCGGTGGTTTCGTTCACGATGCGGTTAGGATGCAACAATCCATGCTCGGCCTCATGCAGCATCGCGTAGGTGGAGTTCATCACCAGCGCGTAAGCGATCGCCAGTCCCGCCAGTGTCCAATGCGAATCGACCGCACCCGCCGCAGCCAGAAGACCGAGCAAGGTGACGAGCTGGAGCGCGGAAATCGCCAGATTCAAACGACCGGGAATGGGGAAGTCGTCGGTCATGGGCGTTCGTAAGCGAGCAGGAAGCGGCCCATGTCGTGGAACTCCGGCAGTTCGTCGAACAACGCGAAGCCGCGCGGCGTGATCGTCCGGCTGTAGAGACTGGCATGATAGTCCCGCGAGTTTCTCAGCTCGGCGAGTTCCTGGTGCAGCTCCTGCCCGAGCGGTTTCAATTCGGGATATTCATCGATCAACGCCTGCAACACCGCTTTCCCCGCGCGCTTGGGGGCGGTGAAAAACTCGCTCATCATCGCGCCGAACAGCCGCGCCTGGAGCCGGCGTTTCCACACCGGCATCGGCAGCCAGACGTGCTCGATCAGTTTCAAATCCCACTGCACGTGATCCACCTCGTCCGCCAGATGCTTGCGATGCAGCTTGAGAAACGCGGGTTCCATCTGATGAGGCAGCCGCAGGCATTCGCGGGCGATGCTGATCGACCGCTCCTCCTGCAACAGCATCAGCAGAATCCAACAGGGAAACGCGAACGGCCGCCGGGCAAACCAGGTGCTCACCGCGCGCATTTTCGCATCGGCCGGGATGAAGACGTAGCTTCCTTCATCGATCCGGAAACGTCCCGGATCGACCCGATGGTTCAGCTCGCGGAACCACTGCGAATGCCGCCGTTCCTCCACCTCGAAGTGGCGCAGATCCACCGCCAGATCCGCTCCGACGCGGTCAGGACGGTTGTATAGCGCGGGGAGCACGGTGGTCGCCAACAGTTCTTCGAAGAACACCGTCTGTTCGTTCAGATAGAGCGCGTAAATCTGTGAGTAACGAAGTTGGTGACGTTCATCCAATCGCTTCCACGACGGCACGTGAGCGAGAGCCGTCAGCCGCGCCGGGAAAAATGGCAGCGAGAAATCGATTTCCCGGGGGGAGATGGCGGCTTCAGCGGACATGGAAAACAGGCGGGCGGCGGAGGCGTTCGACCAGCAGGCCGGTGAAGCTGTGGTGATTCAGCGCCGGGTCCATCCGCGGCACGATATGTTTGCGGTGGTAGTCCGGCAACAAACTCCAGTGCAGCGACGGCCGGAGGTGATGCGCGGTGTGATAGCCGTTGTTCAACAGAATCCAGTTTGTGATGCGTCCTGTCACGTTGCGCGAATGATCGAATTTGGATTGCGTGTCGCAGTCCTGGTGCTGGAGGAGATTCACCCCCACCAGACAAAGCTGGGCGGCGATCCATGGCGCAATGAGGAATAACAGAGTGGACCGCCAGTCCAGCAGTATCAAAATAAGAATCACCGGATAGAACACCCACCGCTCCAGCACCGCCTGCCGGTAGAGTCGCGGCCGAGCAATTTTCCAATGGCTGAGGTCGTTTGGTTTCTCACGGATCATCGTCGCAATGGAGATGAATGGAAAAAGCAGCAGGTTCAGCGCGTTCCAACGCGATCCCACCAAGCTCGTCCGCACAAAGTCCTGATCGGTATCCGGATGCACATGATGCCGTTCGTTGTGCGCCGTGATGATTCCCGTCGGTGGCTGGCCTGTTCCGAACATCAGCACCAATTGAAAAATCCTGTTCCAAAACCGCCCGTGAAACACCGGCTGGTGCATGTGGTTGTGGGCGATGATGCAGCAGACAAATGCCATCAGCCAGGACGTGGCCACCGCCGCCGGATGCCGCAGCAGCCCGCTCCAATCGCCGCTTAGGAGAACCAACGCCAGAGCCACGAACCCAAGCGTCCGCAAATCCGCTCGATAGCGGAGTCGGGGAAGGATCCAAGTGCGCTGCATGAAGGTAGCCGCATTTCATCCCACGATTCGGGATCGATCAAACTTTATCCCGACTGGTTTGGGCCATCCAAAAGACGAGGATCGGGCTGATGTAAATCCTATTCTGTCGGGGCCGGAGCAAAACTAGACAGAGACGGTTCAAAACTGGACAGCGGAGACGGAGCAAAGCTGGATTTCTGAGCATTCCGCTCGAAGCGACTGGTGTTGAGCGGGTTCGAGTCGAGAGTTGAGCATCGTCCGAAG
>JBGSTM010000338.1:0-1720 GCA_041736495.1 Akkermansiaceae bacterium | reverse complement strand
GCAGGTGGAAATCACCACGCCTTCTGAGGCCTCGGCGAGCGCGACGAGTTCGTTCGACGCCTCGCCCAGCTTGGTCAGGCTCACGGCAAAACGCTCCCGCACTTCCACGGGGGCGGTGCGGTGGTTGAGGCCGAGGCAGAGAAGTTCCATCAGACGAATGCGAAAACCACCAGCGACAGGACGAACAACACCACCGCCGACAGGGAGAACCGTCGACCCGTCAATCCCCGCACCTGCTTCACGCCGAGTAACACGACATATCCCAGCCAGACCGCGACCGCCGCGATCAGGTGCGCCCAGGCCGACTGGGTGTGTGGCATCAGGAATCCCGCCACGATTCCAATGGTGAGTAGAAATCCGCCGAGCCACAGAAGCCGCTCCATGGAAACGAGCAGTTCGCGGACTGGCGGGAGGTTGCGGAAGAGACCGCTTTTCAAATGGTGTTCCTTCAACTGGCGGTCGAGCACCAGGAACATCACCCCGGCCACCGCCGCGAGGGCGAGGGCTCCGTAGGCGAGCACCGACATGGCGGAATGCGTTTCATGCCATGGATTCCCACCCGGAACCCTGCCGGGATCCACCGTCAGCGTGCCGGGAATGAGGGCGGCGGCCTGGAAGATCACCACCACCGGCGCGGTGAAAACTCCCAGCAGCGAGATCCGGTAAGTCGGGCCGACCAGCAGGTAGAACAAGGTCAGCGACCACGCCAGGAACGCGAGGATTTCCCCCCGGTCCATCAGCGGGCAGGCGGCGCGCATTTCCCCGCGCACGGCGAGAAATCCAATTTGGCAAAGGAACGCCGCCGACATCCAGACCACCGTCCAGTGACTGCGTTTCCCGCGGTGCACCGAGAGCATGCCCCAGATCCCGCCCACGGCGGCAAGCAAGGTGGCGGCGATCAGAAACCAGCGGTCCATGCCCATCCATGGAGTCCGCGTGGCACCGGCGCAAGTCAAAGGCGAGGAACTTGCAGAGATTTAAAACCGGCAGGGACGTGTCCCTCCGAGGTCTGCGGAGGTGACAATCTGCCGAACCGACCTAATATTCTCGCGATGCCCGCCGCCGCTTCTCCGCTCCACATGCCGCTTTTCAGGGCGCTGTGGATCGGCAGCATCATTTCGAACATCGGCACCACCATGAACGAAACGGCGGCGGTCTGGACGATGGCCACGCTCACGAATTCACCGACGATGGTCTCGCTGATGCAGGCGATGTCGAGTTTGCCGCTGTTTCTCTTCGCCCTGCCTGCCGGGGCGATGGCGGATCTGGTGAACCGGCGGAAGCTGATCCTCGCCGCGCAGGCCGGGGCCTTGCTAACGGCGCTTGGCATGGCGGCGATGGCGTGGTCCGGGATGCTGAACCAGTCGCTGTTATTGTTAGCGACCTTCCAGCTCGGACTCGCCGCGGCGTTCACGACCCCCGCCTGGCAGGCGCTCATCCCGGAAATCGTCGGCCGCGAGCAACTCGCCCCGGCCATCGCGCTCAACGGGATTGGTTTCAACATCGCCCGTGCCGTGGGCCCCATCGCCGGCGGGCTTTTGCTTGCGGCGATGGGGCCGGCACCCGTCTTTGCGCTCAATGCGATTTCCTTCATCGCCGTGATCGTGGTGATGAGCCGGGGGACCTACATCGCCACGCCGCGCAGCGCCCAGCAGGAGCAAATGCTAGGCGCGATGGCGGCGGCGATCCGTTACGTCAGCCATGCGGCGGCGATGCGTTC
>JBGSTM010000306.1:0-1730 GCA_041736495.1 Akkermansiaceae bacterium | reverse complement strand
AGCGCGCCGCGCTTCCCGTGCTGCGCCACCGCGTCCAACTCACCCCGGAAATCGCCATCAGCGGCCAGGACGTGGACGACGTGCTGCGCGCCATCGTCGAAAGCGTGCCGGCTCCGAGGAGATAGAGCCAAGCAGCGATGTCTAGCAGTCTGGGAGATGTCTTCCAATTTCAGCCTGGTGGCAGCGGTGGTGGTGTTGCGCCTCCCGCGACCGCTTGCTTCCGGCCCGATGAGACCACGAGGATAGCACCCAGGATCAACCCTGCTGCCAACATCCCGGCTCCCTTTCCGGTGGACGGAGCTTCCCCTTCTTCCAGAATGATTGCGTCCTCCGCCAGATTGTCATAAAGCGCCCGGATCTTCCTCGTTTTCTTGTCATTTCCTTCGATCCCGAATTTCACGAGACCCTGCACCGGTCGGGCGACCCTCAGTTTGTCCAGATTCCTGATGATAAACTCCGCATCGGCATCCTTGGTATCCATGGATTTCTCACGTTCGCGGGCTTCGTTGGTGAAATTCAACAATGCCGGATCCTTGGTGATGACAAGGACGTGGATGGTCCCTTCGGAGGAGTCGGACAGGGGCTGAACCAGAGGGACGTAAATGCTCTTGGCTTCCCCGACCCCGAATGAACTCGTATAGGCAGCGTTCATCGTGTCCAACACCCCGCCATTGATTAGCAGCCACTCGGTGGAAGGCTTTTTGGCGATCAGTGAACCGAGGCTGATTTCTGTGGGCTTGCGGTTTTTCAACCCCGTGTAAACGGATTGTCCTCCGCCCAGGATGAGGGCGATTGAAACCAATGGTAGAAGACATCCCAGACGCATGTTGCCACTCTAACTTCGACCCGCGGGGGGTTGTAAACTTCAAAATAGCAGATTCTGGAATGCGCTGCTGGTTTCAGCCGGGTTGACGCGTAGGATCTGTCAGGATAGGCACATTGCATGGTTCCCTCCGCGTCGTCTCCGCCTCCTCCATTACCGGTTCCGCATGCTGCCATGGAGCGTCATGAGTTGGTGGGCCTGATCACGAACGGCGGCCGCTTCGTCACTTGTCCGTATGTGGTGTCCATCGTGATTCTCACATTTCAGCGGAACATGGGCGGTGTGAAACTGGTGAGAACGGGTGACTGGCCGATGCAAGAAGTGATTAGTGCTACGATCATCACCAGCCTGGCCGGATGGTGGGGGCTGCCATTCGGGCCAATTTACTCGATACTGTCGCTTTACCACCTTTGGCACGGCGGCCGGGACGCCACCAAGGAGATCCTGACGAACGCACTGGGTGGGTCTGAGGCGGGACGGGTTCTCGCCAACAGTCACAAGTCCGAACCTCCCAAAATCATTTGGGTAGTCCGAACCATCATCCTGCTCCAGCTTGGATTGGCCGTTGGGTTATGGATGGCTTTCATCGCCGCTGTGGGCAATCGCCCTTCCTGAATCTCTTTTAGTGGAAGGGGCTTTCACGGCCGTTCATGACGCTCGCCACCCAGAACCCGGTCGAACACGAGGGCACCTATCCGTTACCGGAAGCCCACCTCGACCGCTTCATCATGAAGGTGCTCATCGACTATCCGGTCCGCGAGGCCGAGTGCGAAATCGTCGCCCGCGCCGCGGCGGAAATTCCCGGTGAGTCCGCCACTCCGGTTTCCGTGATTTGTGGTCCGAAAGAAATCGTCGCCGCCCAGCACGCGACCGCCGCCGTGCAGGTCGTGCCGGAAGTCGTCGGCTA
>JBGSTM010000247.1:0-8533 GCA_041736495.1 Akkermansiaceae bacterium | reverse complement strand
CAGCCGATGATCGCCGGGGTGCCTCACGCGACCGGGATCGCCTCCACGATGGCGGCCGCCGCCCGTTCAAAGAGCGCGGCGGAAAATTCGACGACCGCCGCGGGGCTGCGGCACGTGATGAAGAGGCACCGCCCGCCGCCGGCGTGCGCGTCACGCTCGTTCCCGATGCGCAGGCCGTGCACCTCATCGGCAAGGAAATCCATCAGGTCGCGCGTGCCTATCCGCTTTACGATGTCGCCAAGATCCTGCTTGCCGAGCGTGGCCGCTGCCGCGCGGTGTTCGAGGCACCCGAGCCGCACCCCCCCCTGCTGCGCGGCAAACTCGATGAATCCGTTTTCCTCACCCGCGAGGACGCCGTGCGCCATCTCTGGCAGTCCGCGCTCAAGGACCAACTCATCGAGGAGGCAACCATCGAGGTCGATCCTCCGCGCGGAAACTTCCAGCTCGTCGCCAAGTGCGGACTCACCGGGTTGTGGCTCGGGCCACCGAATTTCCACACCTATCAGACCAACCTGCGCAGCATCCACCGCGAATGTTTTCCTAACATGCCGTTCGCCGCCTACTCCTCGAAGGTCCGCACCGAGCGCGGTGAGGAGGCCGTGGCCGCATGGCTGGAAACGATGAAGAAAAAGACTCGCTGGCGCATCATCGGCGATGCGGATGACGCGTGGATCGAGGACCGGGCGGAGGCGGAGCGCGCGCTTGCCAGCCGTTGTTTCGACCAGGCCTTCATGGAAACACGCCACACCGAAGTGGCGGCCTCCATACCGCCGCAGAATCTCTCCCCCTCGTTGATGACCTCGCTCAAGCTGGCCGGCAACCACGCCCGCAATCATCCTGCAGTCCTCATTCCAGCCATCTGCAAGGCCGCGGAAGCCGAGCACCTGCCGGTCTTCAAACGCCAGGGAAAACTCTTCACCGGCCCCGCCCGCCCGCATCCGCTGCCACTGGATGCCGTGCTCGCCGAGCGCCCCGGCATCATGGTCAACTGGATCCGCGCCAACAAACCCGCCAAACTCGAGGGCCTCTGGAAAGCCGTCCTGCCCGAAGGCGGCACCGCCCCGCCCGCCGAGTTCGCCGCCGATCTCTTCTGGCTCCTCCATCAAGGACACATCCTGCTGTTCACCGATGACACCCTCGTTGTCCAGGGACTGCGCGAGGACCAGGCTTCCGAACCATCGGCCGAACCCAAGGCCCCCAAAAAGAAAAAGCGGAAATCCAAGAAACCCATGCCCGATGGCACCCCGGTCGTCGTCGCCGGTTCCACCGCCGAAATCCCCGAAACCGGAGAGCCCGCTGCCTCCGCAAGTCCCGAAGAATCTGACACCGAGGAGATTTCCGAGCCTTCCGAGCCCATCAAAACTCCGGTCATTGAGACTCCTGTCATCGAAGCTCCTGTCATCGAAGCTCCGGTCTGCGAGACAGCAGCCCCGGATGAGGAATTCTCCAAGAATCCCGCCCCCGGGGTTGACGACGCTCCTGCGCTGTGATTGAAACCTCCCAACCCGCTTTCTGGAACGATGGCTGAGTGGTCGAAAGCACTCCCTTGCTAAGGGAACGTAGGGGTAACTCTACCGAGGGTTCGAATCCCTCTCGTTCCGCCATCTTGTTGATTACCAACAGTTTGTGCGTTTTTATGGGCATTCATGGGCTATTCTGGGTCGGTGGTTATTTTGTGTTTCGCATGTTGTGCCATCTTGATGCAGCGCTTTGTGTGGAATGCGTGTGAAACGGGACAGATTTTCTGTCTCTTTTCTTGGCAGGTTTGAAACCCGGTCTCCACATGGCTGATTCTCAATGGCATTCGTCCAGAATCTGGCGGGGTGCCTGCCGATTTCAAGATCAGAGTGAACATGTATTCGGGCTGGCAGTTGAGCAGTCTTTCAGATATGCAAACTGTCAGCCCGCTATTGCCTAATCACATGCTCTCTTGGAACGAAATCCGCCACCGTGCCATCGGCTTCTCCCGTGAGTGGCGGGACACCACCTCGGAGAAATCTGAAAGCCAGTCGTTTTGGAACGATTTCTTCCACGTCTTTGGCATCAAGCGCCGCACCGTCGCATCGTTTGAGGAACCGGTGAAAAAACTCTCCGGCACTTGGGGCAAGATCGACCTCTTCTGGCCCAGCAAGGTGCTGGTCGAGCACAAGTCCGCCGGGCAGGACCTCGATAAAGCCCACGCCCAAGGCATGGAATACATCCGGGGATTGATTGATTCCGGCAGGGAAAATGAAAACCCGCGCTGGCTCATCGTCTCCGATTTCAAACGCATCGCCCTCCATGATCTGGAGCCGGAGCAGGATCCGGACCTGCCGCTCTTCAAACGCCAGCCGCCGTCCATCGTCTTCCCGCTGGAGGACCTGCACAAACACATCCGCCGCTTCGCCTTCATCCCCGGCTACAAGCAGCACAAGCTGGATCCCGAGGACCCCGCCAACATCGAGGCCGCCGAACTCATGGCGAAACTCCACGATGCCCTGCTCGCCGGCGGTTTCTCCGGCCATGACCTGCGCGTCCTGCTCGTGCGCCTGCTCTTCTGCCTCTTTTCCGACGACACCGGCATCTTCAACCAAAAGGATTTCCACCTCTTCATCGAAAACCGCACCGCTTCCGACGGATCGGACACCGGCACAAAACTCGCGCGCCTCTTCGATGTGCTCAACACCCCCGAGGACCAGCGCCAGTCCAACCTCGATGAAGACCTCGCGGCCTTCCCCTACATCAACGGCGACCTCTTCGCCGAGCGCATCTCCTTCGCGGACTTCAACGCCCAGATGCGCGGCCAGCTTCTCAAAGCCTGCGCCTTCAAATGGGAACGCATCTCGCCCGCCGTCTTCGGCTCGCTTTTCCAGGGCGTGATGGACCCCACCGAGCGACGCCAGATCGGCGCGCACTACACTGCGGAAAAGAACATTCTCAAACTCATCCGCCCGCTCTTCCTCGATGAACTCCGCGCCGAGCTCGACGCCGCGAAAGCCGATAAATCTACCCGCCGCTCATGGAGATTGCGGGACTTGCACGATAAAATCTCAAAGCTCCGCTTCCTCGATCCTGCCTGCGGCTGTGGCAACTTCCTCGTCATCACCTACCGTGAACTGCGCCGCCTCGAATTGGAAATTCTCATGGAGCTCGAACACGGGCATCACGAAGATCAAAGCATCCTCATCGAAAAGTCAGAACTCGATGTTCGAAAATTGTCCAAAGTCGATGTCGATCAGATGCACGGCATCGAAATCGAGGAATTCCCCGCGAAAATCGCCGAAGTCGCCCTCTGGCTCACCGACCATCAGGCGAACATCGCCCTATCAGAAACCTTCGGCCAACTCTACCGGCGGATACCTCTCAGGAAATCCCCACACATCGTTTGCGCCAATGCGTTGCGGGTACCTTGGGAGACGGTGTTGCCGCATGAGCGATGCAGTTACATTTTGGGAAATCCGCCGTTTGTCGGAAAGAAGGCTCGCAACTCTGAACAGCAAATCGACATGGATGCTGTTTGGGGCGATGTGAAAGGAACGGGCGTACTGGATTTTGTCACCTGCTGGTTCCGTTTGGCGGCACGCTACATTGGCAAGTCGGGAATAAGTGCCGCTTTTGTATCAACGAATTCAATTTCCCAAGGCGAACAAGTCAGCACCCTGTGGGAATGCCTGTCGAAACGCCACGGAATGAAAATCCACTTTGCGCACCGGACATTTCCCTGGGAGAGCGAGGCGCGTGGAAAAGCATCGGTTCATGTGGTGATCGTAGGCTTCGGCGCGAGAGATGTCTCAACGAAGAGGATATTCGATTACGAACGCGACATTGACGTTCCAACCGTCTCGGAGGTGACAAACATCTCTCCATTTCTCATTGAAGGGTCCAGCGTCACTTTGGCTAACCGGACCAAACCAATTAGCAGCGTTCCGGAGATCCAATTCGGCTGCATGCCGAATGACGGCGGCCATTTCCTTTTCACCGAACAGGAAAAACATGATTTCCTGCGTTTGGAGCCAGAGGCGGGACCACTTTTCAAAAGTTTTCTCAGCGCTCATGAATTCCTCCATGGACAAGAACGGTTCTGCCTTTGGATGGTCGATGCCGATCCGTCATCGATCCGGCGTTGCCCCCTCGTCATGGAGAGAATCGAAGCGGTGAAGAAACTGCGTTCTTCAAGTAATCGGGAAGCCACGCGCAAGCTTGCCAAAACACCATCTCTCTTCGGGGAAATTCGTGCGCCATCTTCCCGCTTCGTGCTCATTCCCCGCCATAGTTCGGAGAACCGAAGCTACATTCCATTCAGCTACTTTGATGATTCGGTCATCCCAGCGGACAGTTGCCTCTTTCTGGAATACGCGACGCTCTACCACTTTGGTGTGATGTCTTCGGCGATTCACATGGCGTGGGTAAAACTCGTTTGTGGGCGGATCAAATCGGACTTCAGATACTCAGCTACTCTCGTTTACAACAACTTCCCTTGGCCGATGGACTCGACGGAAGCCCAGCGCCAGAAAGTGGAGGAATGCGCGAGGGAAGTGCTTGCGGCGCGGGAACAATTTCCTGGCAGCACCTTGGCGGACCTCTACGATCCGGTCTCGATGCCGCCGCGCCTAGCCAAGGCCCACGAGGCGCTCGACCGCGCTGTGGACCGCTGCTACCGCAAGGACCCCTTCGCCACCGACCGCCAACGCGTCGAGTTCCTGTTCAACCTCTACGAACAACTTACCGCTCCGCTGGCCGTTGAAGAGAAGAAGAAGCCGAGAGCAAAGAAGCAAAAAGAAAGCGATTGAGGCACTGATGCCACAAAAACACGATTACGAATGACAGCATACAGTTATTGGGAACAAGGTCGAAATCTGGCATCCGGGCAGATAGTCTCGATGACTCCATTCAATCCTACTTCTGATGCCCAGGTTTTGGGAGGAATACCGCTTGGTGGACTGGGGTTGGCACTGTCGGCCGTTGCTCAATTCGGTATTTATTGGGAAGCACGACAAATGAGGCGACTGAATGAAGCCGCATTTGAGGAACGCCGTCATGCTTGGATCGACGATATTTCCGATCAGTGGATTGAAGAACATAAATCCTCAATAGGAGTGCAGCGTGAAATCACAAGCGCTGTTTCGTTAGAATGTCGTAAAATGTGGGAGAAACTATGCGTCAACGAGGCAATTGATGTGCCTCAATCCTTGTTGTTGAAGATTTCCCGCATGAACGAGTTTCTTGAAACGAACTACCGACTTGCCGCTTCTGCATCAAACAGCGTCGCCGATGCATCAGATTCAATCAGAAGGTGGAGGCTCGATCCGTCCATCAAGACTCAAGATATTGTCAAAGAGATCTTGGCTGACGCGATCAAGGAATCGAAGGGTGAATGGTGGAAAGGATTGCTCAAGGTTGCTGGAGGGGTTCCGCTACTTATCGTTCCCGGTGTCGGCCCGTTCGCCGGAGGCGGAGCGATAGGATACGGTGCTGCCGAGATGTTTCGTTGTTTGACAACAAGCGATACCGATTACGAACACTTGGAAGACAAGCTTCCACTTTTGCAGTTCGGTATTGCGGCTGAACTTCTCGACCGGACAACTCGGGTGCTCCGACACCTTCTTGATCAGCAGGAGTTTGAGAATCCAGCGCGTTTTGTCATTTCTGAGATGGACTCCAACAGGATCGAATTTGCACTCATCCCAACTGAAAAGCCCGGATTATTTCGTAAGACCAAGTTCAATCTAAAACCTATTCCCTATCCAGATTCCGAAGCATGAGTGATGCCTCGCACTGCCGGTTCTGCGGGCAAGCGATCATCTTTCGGATGATGCAAGGTCGTTGCGTGCCGATGCACCCGGAGGGCGGATGCCCAGGCCATTCATCCTCGCGTGATGACGACGAGAAGAAAGCTGACTGTCTCTATGCGACCAGTTGCCCGAAATGCGGTGATGGGGTGTATTTTCTGCGCCACAATGGCGGTTGCACCTGGCTCGACGACATCCCCTATCCCTGGCCGAAACACGGCTGCTTTCTCGATCAATCCGATCCAATTCCGGAGTCATGGCAGCAACAGATTACCACACGCGGGAAGGAAATTATTGTTCGTCTTCGTAGTAATTCGGTTATGGATTTTTCCGCCACGCTGACACCGGTTGATAAAAAGAACCGCAGGTGGTTTCGTGACCTCGGGACGTTCACCGTGGCATTTGAAGGCATGCGCCCCGACGCTTCAATCAACGGTCAGCTTGCTGTTGTGACCGCCGAACATCTGGAAAACGGCGGTGTGGAATTTCGGGCGACCACCTTGGAAGGCCATCGGATGCTTTTGATCCCACGCCGTAGTTGATACGTCATGAACTGGCGGAATCAGCAAGTCACCTTGTCCGCTTTCCCAGCGACGGACACACAGGCGGATTCCGATCCGAACAACATCAACGGCGAGGTTTCCTCCGCTTCTTTCGGGAGCCTGGAGGTCGTGTCGCAGAGGATCTTGAAGAGGTTAAACCAAGCCTCGCCGAAAAATCCGTTGATGCTCTGGCGGATGGATGGGTCATCGCTGTTGGAGGACAGGTCGGCCAGTGATTCGAGTTCGCCCTTGAGGCAGATGGCGAGTTCCTTGATTCGCTCGACCCGGTTGGGTTGCTTGCCAATGCCGAGATTCAGTCGCCCGCCGGTGGCATGCAGGTAACTGGCGATGTCCTGAAGGGTGAGTTCGGCATCGGCCGCGTGTTCCAGTTTGGACACGGCGCTTTGCGTGCACGTCATTTTTTCCGCGACATCCGCCTGGGTCATTCCGGCGGCGGCACGGGTGCGGATGAGTGCATTGACGATGACCGCGCCCTTGATGCGGCGATCAAATTCACGGACTTGCCCGTCATCGGCCGCAGTGGCCTTGACGAGATCCCGCACCGAGGCAAAGCGCTTCGGCCGTGTGGCGGGAGACGGGATGGTTGCTGTTTTCATGTTTTTTCGTTTCTTAGTTGGGGAGAGTTACTCCCCCGATTCCTTGCGAAGGGCGTCCACCACGCTCTCGGCGTAGCGGATGTCCTTCGCCTGGGTCGTTTTGGAGCCAAGGCAGAGCAGATGCAGGACCTTTGATTCCAAAGCGGCATACGTGTAAAGTCTTGTCTGATCTAATTTGCCTCTTTTTTCGCCGCTCGCAAGTGCCCCTCCCGATTGGTCGATGGCACGGATGCCCTTCGGCTCCTCGTGGAGAAAGCCGAATTGCACAAGCTTCGGATGGCTTGCAGATTCAAGGGAAATCACGTATTTCTCCAGATTCTCCATGACGGCGAGGTATTCAGCGCGCAGCTTCTTCGCGTAGCGCTTCGCATCCCGCTCAAACTGGTCGGTGGCTTCAAGTTGCCAATTCATGGGCGGCTTAATTATTCCTGAATGGAATATCCGTCAAGGTTTTTAACAGACTGAACGCCAGATTCTCTCCGCTGCTGCGCATCAAACCGGATTTCATCCAAGGATGCCATCGCGGCGTCCATCGCCATCCATGCCGACCTGATGAATACAAGTCGTCCAACTGTGCTTGCGTTGGTTGGCATGGTCCGGTGCATCGACAGTTCCTCCAGGTGCCTCCGGGCGAATGGAAACGACCGAACGGCATCCTGCCCACCGGCGGCGGTGGTGACGTGTGTCATCGCGGCATCAATGGCCGCCCGAAGTTGATCCCCGATGGCGAAAAACCCCTGGCGCAACTCGCTTTCGAGCTGAGACAGGCGGAGCCGCAGGCTGAGGGGGTGGCCGATGGCGGTTTGCTCATCCCTGAGCCGTGCCGCATCGAGCCGGCAGGAACACCGCGCCATGATGACGGGAAGCTCGTCGGCGCGGGCGAGAGTGATCGCCAGCGTTTGCAGTTGGCCGGGAATCAAGGTGAGGCGTTCCACCGTCTGGCGGAACGCTTCAATGCGGGTGTCCGTGTCCATGGCGGCGGGTTGGTTCAGCCATTGGCGAATGCCTTGCGGAATGCCGCACAGGCGGCGACGTGGCGCTTCCGCTCCTCGTGGACTTCGGGAAGACGGGCAAGAAGGGCGTCCGTGATGTCCAAGGCTCTTCGGATTCCTTTGGCGGGACCGTAAGGATCGCCGCTGACAACGCCGACCGAGTGGAATGCATCTCGGAGCATCTTGAGTAGTTCTTCCACGAGGACGGCGGGGGCGAGTGCCTTGAGAACTACTTGGTTTGCAGTATCCCGCTTGGAGTTTTCCTCCTCGGGTTGAAGAGACTCTAGCAGGTCTCGGAAAGGCTGAGTGGCGGCGGTCGAGAGGTCATGCAGCATCGGATCGATGGCACTCATAATCTCAAAGTGCGCGAATTCAGCCTCCTTCACGATGGCGTCCAACTCGCCACGCAAGCGGGACTCGCGCAGCCGTTTCACGGTGACGATTTCCTCGGCGCGCCTCAGAGCGGCGATGAGTTGGAGAGCCTTCGCATCGTCACTGCAATCGGTGATTTGAGCCTTGATCGAGTCCAGCTCGCAGATGGCGGCATCGAGGGTGGCAAGTTCGGCATGGAGCGCCCCGGCCTTTTGAACGAGGGAACGGAACGCATCGAGTTT
>JBGSTM010000220.1:0-4175 GCA_041736495.1 Akkermansiaceae bacterium | reverse complement strand
CACCCGCAAGACCACCGGCATGGGCGGCGCGGCCGATGACACCACGCCACCCGCCGACGTGCTCGCCGCGCAACTCGCCGATCTCGCCAAGGAAAACGAAGCGCTGCGCAAATCCCTGCAAGCTCCCGTCCGCCAGCCGCTGACCGACACCCACATGTCGCTCACCCACAAGTTCGAGATCGCCGGCCACAAGGGCTATCTCACCGTCGGCTTCTATCCGGACCATCAGCCGGGCGAGATTTTCATCCAGATGTCGAAGGAAGGCAGCACCATCGGCGGGCTGATGGACACCGTCGCCACCCTGACATCGATCGCGCTGCAATACGGCGTGCCACTGGAGCAACTGGTCAACCGCTTCGCCTATCAGCGCTTCGAGCCCAGCGGTTTCACCAAGAATCCCGACATCCGCACTGCCTTCAGCATCACCGACTATGTGTTCCGCTGGCTCGGCTGCGAGTTCATCCAAGGCTACCGCAAGGCCACCTCGCCCGACTATGGACAGGAAGATCTTCCGCTGCCGGAAATCGCCGAAATGGAGCAAACCGCGATCAACCGCCCGGTCCGCGACCTGCCGGTGGCCAGCGAGCAGGCCCGCGTCAAGCGTGCGCTCGGCACCGCCTACATGGGCATCCTCTGTTCGCATTGCGGATCGGACAAAGTCATCCGCGCCGGAGCCTGCGGCGTCTGCACCCAGTGCGGCACCAGCCAGGGATGCAGCTGAGCAAAACCCTCGCGGAATTTCACTCGATCCGTAGTGCGCAATCGCCGAGGATCTTCCAGATGAAATGGTGGATTTTCCTGATGGCCCTCCCTCAGTCCGCGGCAGTCGCCGCGGACTTCTGGGAACTGCCGCCAATCCGTTATTCGGACACGCAAGCCGCCAATCCGCTCACCCGACTCGCGGCGGACCTCGCCTCGGGCACCCGCCAGGTGAAGGGCGAAAACGCCTTGGAGCGCTTGCGGTTCGTGCTCCACGAACTGCGGATTCCCGAGGAATCCCAAGTGCTGGTGTTTTCGAAAACCAGCCATCAGAACCGGCTGATCCGGCCGAGCAACCCGCGCAGCCTGTATTTTTCGGAAAACGCCTACGTCGGATACGTGCCGGGAGGAGCCATCGAGGCCATCGTCCAGGATTCCGTGTTAGGCGCGGTTTACTATCTGATCAAGGCCGGCGGCCCGGGAGGCTTGCAGATCGAGCGGGATCTAACCACCTGCATCTCCTGCCACGCCACCTCGAACACGGAGAACGTGCCCGGCATGCTCGTGCGCTCGGTCCATCCGGATGAGGACGGCCATCCCCTGCTGGCGATGGGCACCAGTCTGGTGGATCACGAAACGCCGCTACCGGAACGCTGGGGCGGATACTACGTGACAGGCCGCAGCTCGCTGCCCCATTTGGGAAACCAGACATTTCACGAAGGCACGGCGGGCACTACCCTAACAAGCGATCTGGAAGATCTGTCAAAAACCATCGACACCGGCAAATACCCTCGTCCCACCAGCGACATCGTGGCCCTGCTGGTGCTCGAGCACCAGTGCCGGATGCACAACCTGCTCAACGCGGCCAGCATGCAATACCGCCGCGCCCTGCACCTTGGCCGCGTGCTCGATCCCGGTGCCAAGCCGGACTCAGGATCCGCCGGAATGGTGGCGGACAGCATGGCGGACAAGATCGTGGATTGTCTGTTTTTCAAGAACGAGACGGATCCCGGCGAGGGCATCGAGGGCGGCGGGGATTTCCAGAGTTCTTTCGAACGGAGATTTCCGAAAACCCAGGACGGCCACTCGCTGGCGGATTTCAAACTCTACGGCCGGATCTTCAAACACCGCTGCTCCTACATGGTCTATTCCGATGCATTCCGCGACCTCCCAGCGGAGGTGAAACGCCGGGTGCTGGAAAAGATGCGCACGGCCCTATCCGGAAATGAGCCCACCTACGACTGGCTCAAAGCCTCCACGCGATCCAAAATCGACGCGATTCTCACAGAAACCCTGCCCGAGTGGAAACCATAGCCACCACTCAATTTCCCAGTGGGCTACCCGACTGCCCGGCTGGACGGCCGTAAACTCCCGGCGAATAGGGACCACTCTGAATGGTCTGGTCATCCAGCGGATCCACCGGTGGAGAAGGGGGTGCCGGTGCCACCGTCGGAATCGGAACGTAATCCGGATTCTGCTGCGGTCCGCCGACGAGAGCGGCAGGACCACCACCCGCAGCGAAGCCCGCGCCATAGCAGCCGCCGTAGTTGTAGGTGCCGTAGCCTCCGTTGTTGTAAACGACCACTCCGCCGCGAGCGACCCCGCCGCCGCCCGCGCGGACACAACCCCAGGCGGAGGCTTCCATGGCGGTGACTGAAAGAATCGCACAGGTGGCGGCGGAAACGGCAAATCTCTTGGTGTTCATTTGAGAAAACCTGAGCCATCCCCGGCGGCGAAGTCGAGCAGGAATAACCGGCACTGCGATCCCGTTTTGAAAAAACTTCCGCACCGAGAGCGCCTGCCCCACACCATCCGGTGTCACGTAGAACTTGATTTCGTAATGACGGGCGAAAACCGCAGGTCAGGCTCCGGAGTAAACCTTCCCGAGGAAAATCCCATCCCTCAGCCAGCCACCTCGCGGGAATCCTCGATTCGGCGGTCGAAAATCAAGGATTCGCAGGAACCGCGGGCGGAGTTGCGGGCGTCATCGGGTCGATCACGACGGTTTCGTTCATGGTCAGCACATACATGATCATCGCGATCATCATCACCACCGCAGCCACGATGATCCGCCAATCCTGATGCAGTTTTTTCTTGGGTGCTGGGTGCGAGGAACGGGAGCTCATGGCGGGATTGTTAGGTTGGATTCGGGAAGTGCCGGCTGTCCGGAGCATCTCCACTTGGGGACGTAAACCCACCGTGCCGACACGGGCAAGCCGAATATCCCAACCCGGATTCTTCCATGTCACGGAAGGTCCCCGGACTTGTGCTTGCCTGGATTCCTGCGGCATGTTTCCTGCTCGCCTGCGAAAGCATCACCGACCGATTGCCCATCCCTTTTAAATTTCCGATTCATGTCACGCAAAACCAAGATCATCCTCACCCTCGGCCCCGCCACTGAATCCGAAGAAATGATCGGGCGGCTCATCGACGGAGGGGCCAATGTTTTCCGGCTCAACATGAGCCACGCCAAACACGAATGGGCCGCTGAAATGGCGAAACGGGTCCGCCGCCAGGCCGAAGCGCGCGGCGTCCACATCGCGGTGCTCTTCGACCTGACCGGCCCTTCCATCCGCACCGGGGATCTGGAAACCCCGTATAACCTGCTGGAAGGCGATGTCGTGGAATTCCGCAAAAACGGTACCGATCCCACTGTCCCGCTTTCCACCACCGTCAATTACGACGGCCTGATGGGCGATGTCACTGTCGGAAACACTCTCGTCGTGGACAATGGCGCGCTGCTGATGCGCATCGACGCCGTCGAGGGCGACCGCATTCTGTGCCACGTAAAAACCCCGGGCACCATGGGCTCGCGCCGCCACATCAATTTGCCTGGCGTGCGTCTGAATCTTCCCGCCCTGACGGAAAAGGACCACAAGGACCTGTCGCTCGCCGTCGGCTGCCGGGCCGATTACATCGCCGGATCGTTCGTCCGCGATTCCGCCCACGTCCGCGAACTTCGCGAAGCCATGCTGGCGCTCGAAGGCGAGTCGCAGATCGTCGCCAAGATCGAGGACCAGGAAGCCATCCGCAACATCGACGCCATCATCCACGAGGCGGATGTCATCATGATCGCCCGCGGCGACCTCGGCACGGAAGTCGAGTTCGAGGAATTGCCCATTCTCCAGCGACGCATCATCAAGCGCTGCCACGAACTCGGCACCCGCGTCATCGTCGCCACCCAGTTGTTGGAATCCATGATCACCAACCCCACTCCGACCCGCGCCGAGGTCACCGACGTGATGAACGCCGCCTACGAGGAGGCCGACTGCCTGATGCTCTCCGGAGAAACCTCGGTGGGCCGGTATCCCGAGCGCTGTGTCGATGCGCTCGTCCGGATTTCCTCCCGCATCGAGCGCTCCGGCGGCCACGGCTTCGGCCAGAACGCGCTGCTCCGCGACGAGCGCCAGAAGACCGCCCGCGCCGCCGTGACTCTGGCGGACTCACTGCCGGACGCCCGTCTCGTCGTGCTCACC
>JBGSTM010000178.1:0-11676 GCA_041736495.1 Akkermansiaceae bacterium | reverse complement strand
GCGCCGACCGACCCGGGCGCGGCGAACGCCCACGCCACCTATCTAGTGGCCCACACCGCGCTCATCGGATTCGCCGGCATCACGGCGAATCTCCACCTCCACCGCCTGCTCGCGGTCAAAGCCCCCACCGCCGCCGCGGCGACGGCGACGTTGCTCGCCTGGCTGGGGGGAAATGGATTTCTCGGCGCGCAGTTTTCCTGGATCCTGCGCCCGTTTTTCGGAACCCCGCGGCTCGAAGTCCAATTCCTCCGGCCCGATCCGTTCGACGGAAATTTCTACGAAACCGTCTGGAACGCGGCTAACAAGCTCAGCGGTGGGTTCGCCCTCCCCGTGCTGTGCCTCATCCTCGTTTTCCTGCTCACCCCGATTCTCCTCGCCGTCTATCGAAACCACCAAACCACCCCGAAACCATGAATCCACAAGACAATCCCGCCGCCCAACCGCCACCGCTGGAAGCTCCGCTGCCCGAAAAACTCGATTTCAAAACCCTCTTCGAAGCCCTGCTCCGCCGCCCGCTTGCACTCATCGCACGGCTCGAAGATCCCAATCACCAGGCCACCGGAAAATTCGCGGTCCTCTCCATCGTTTCCTTCCTGTTGTTCGGGCTCGTGCTCGGCTGTTTCGCCAAACACGAACAACTCTGGGCCGCTCCCGCCAAGGTCACCGCCGGACTCGTCTTCTCCGGCCTGATCTGTTTTCCCAGCCTCTACATCTTCGCCACGCTCGCCGGCGCGCGCGTCTCCATTTCCCAACTCGCCGCCTGCCTCGCCGGTGCGCTGGCGCTCGCCGGGCTGCTGTTGTTAGGATTCGCCCCCGCCGTCTGGATCTTCGCGGAATCCACCGATTCGCTCGGCTTCATGGGCGCGTTGGCCATCGGCTCATGGATCGTCGCCGTATCCTTCGCCCTGCGGTTCATGAAATCCGTGGTCACCTCCACCGGCGGCAGCCAGCGCGGTCCGCTCATCATCTGGAGCGCCGTCTTCCTGCTGGTCACCCTGCAAATGACCACCTCGCTCAGACCTATCCTCGGCAAGTCCGAGGTGCTGCTCACTCAGGAGAAAAAGTTCTTCGTCCAGCATTGGTTCGAAACCATGGGTGAGTCCCTCAAACCGGCAACCGCCACGGTGAATCGGGGAACTGAAAGAAATTGAACCTCATGGAACTCACCGAAATTGATCTGGAATTCCTCGAATGGCGGTGGGAACTCCTTTGAGGCTTGCCACGCTCATCCCGCGGACAATGTCATCGAAGGACACCATGTGACAATTCCGTCACATGGCCCGCATTGCGGTGACGATCCGCCCTCACAGCATACGACCCCATGAACGCTGCCGATCTCTTCAAGCACGAAACAGAAACCACCGATCTCGCCGCAGGTGACGTTCTCTTCAAGGAAGGCGATCGTGGCGACTGCATGTTCGTCCTGTTGGAAGGTGCGATGGAGGTCAAGGTGGGTGGCGAGACGGTGGAACAATCCGAGCGTGGCGCGTTGCTTGGCGAGATGGCGCTCATCGACCGGTCTCCCCGCGGTGCCACGGTCGTCGCAACCGCACCTTCCCGCCTGGCCCGGGTGGATGAACGGCGTTTCAACTTCATCATCCAACAGAATCCCTTCTTTGCCAGACATGTGATGAAGGTGCTCGTCGATCGGCTCCGCCACATGAACGAAGTCACCGGAAGCAGCCGCGACGCTGGACAACCATGAAAGGACGGGATCGAAAATCCTCCTTTCCTCCCGTGACCGGTCATTTAGAATGACCATGTGAAGACAATCACCGCCACCGAGTTCAAGGCGAAGTGCCTGCAACTTCTCGATCAAGTGCAGAAGACCGGCGAGGATCTTGTGATTTCCAAGCGCGGCCGGCCGTTCGCGCGGGTTGTCGCGGAAAAGCCATCCCAGCCATGGCTGGCTCTCCGTGGAAAAGGCCGCTATCAGGGTAGCCCGAACATGCCCGCGCTTCCGGAATCGGAAATTGACGCGCTGAGATAAAAGGAGTTCACGCCTGGCTTCAATCTGGAAGCCCTAGCCTATCATCGTGCGATGACGGCCACATCCTTGCTCGCCAGCCAGCCCTTGAGACTCGCGCCGGGGACTTCGATGTATTGAAAATCCCCGTTCTTCGCGCCAAGCCGCACGATGCGGCCCGGGCCGGGAGTGCCCAGGGATTCCGCCTTTTCAAAAGGAGATAGCCGGACAGTAGCGCCTTCGGATAGAACGATGCCACGGGCAGTCTCGCCACGTCGCAGATAGAGCGCCGTGCCCGCTGTGGCGATCATCAGCCCGGCCACGCTGGCGGAAACGAAGACTCCACGACGCGGCAGTTTCATCACTCCGCCGACCACGGCAAGCACGCCGAGAAATAACGCGGAACCAGCCACCAGCCAAGACCACTCGTTCCGGCTCATACGATTAACCACGGCATCCAGCCACGGATGCAGACCGGTTTCCTCGAAGGCGGTGGCGGCCTTGCGGGCGAGCGCGAGGTTGGCGAGCAGATCCGGATCGCGCGGGGTGAGCAGGCGGGCGCGCTCGTAGGCGAGGATGGCCGGGCCGTATTGCTTGAGCTGCTGATAGCTGTTACCCAGGTTGTAGTAAACCGACGCGCGGGGACCTTCCGTTTCAAGAAGCGTCTCGTAGGCGGCAGCCGCTCCGGCGAAGTCGCCGGACTTGAACTGCTGGTTCACATCCTCAAACGCGGAGGCGGATCCGGACATCGCTCCTAGCAGGAAACAAAACAGGCAGAGGAAAAGGTGTTTGCTCATTTCAACGAACGGTTGGTGTGAGGGAAGCCATCGCTTCATCGAGCAAGGTGCGCCATTGCGGCAGGACCTCGCCGGTCGACTGGCGGTTGTATTCGTGCAAGTCGGCCTCGCGGAAAAACCGGACGACCGGTGAATCCTCATGGATGCGGGCGCTGACTTCCGCCAGGGTGATGGCTTGGGCGGGCTGGTTCCACTTCGCACCTAACCGCTGTTGGATGGCGAGCCTGGCGGCGGCGAAGTAACCGGCGACATCCTTCGAAGCGGCGCATTTCCCGGCCGCTTCGAGAGCCTCGCGGGTGGCGGCTTCCATCGCGGCGAGGGCGCGCCGTTTGGGATCTTCGCGGTGCTTGCGGACGAGCGCGAGAACACCGCCCAACACGCAGAGACCGGCGGCGGAAGCCAGGATTTGATAGAACGCGGGACGTGAAACCAAAGGCACCAACGAAGCCACCGGTGACAGCTCTACCTGCTGTCCCACGAGCCCCGTGGTTTTCTTCTCCGGCTCCTTCACCTCCGGCGCAGCGGCGGGTTCCGCATCGACCACGTCCGCTCCGGTGACCTGGATTTTCTTCGCGGGAGTGGTGATGGTCTTGTAGGCTTCGGCCGCCGGATCGAAGAAACTGAACTCAAGCGCAACGTCCTGTTCGCCGCCCTTGCGGGGAACGGCGCTGAACTGAAACGTCTTGCTGCCGGAAAACGACGCTTCATCCCCGGCGCGGAACTCGTCTTTGCCGGAATAGGTCTTCCAGGCATCCGCCGGGGCGAGTTCGGGGGCTTTCATCAGGGCGAAATTTCCCGAGCCGCCGATTTTTGATAGAATCTGTTGGGGTTCGCCGGTTTTCCAGTTGTCCGGAATCTGAGATCCTTCAAATTTGAAATCGCCCACCGCTCCCGTGAATCCCGCAGGCTTGCCCTCGGTGGGAAGCGGGCGGATTTCGATTTCCTGATCCACGGATTTCAACGTCACGTCCTTCTGGATCATCGGCGTGTTCATCTGGTCGAAGACGCTGTCGAAAAACGGATCGTCGAAAGGCCCGCCCATGCGGCGGCGAGGCTGTTTTGGCGCCGAGGTGTCGCGGACGGCGACGGTGGCGTTCACCGAGAGCGACGCCGGATATTTCCCGGCCTTGGTCGCGGAAATCCCGCCGAACCAGGTGACGACGAGATAGCGTTTTCCGTCCTTCATTTCCTGGGTCTGCTGTGGCTGGTTGCTCACGTTGTGCAGGGTGAATGCCTTGCCTTCCGGCTGGATACCGCTGCGCAGTTGGGCGCGGGAGTCCGCCGGCAGCCAGGCGCGGATGCGGACCGGCGCGATCTCACCGACAAACGCGTGCTTCCGCTTGCTGTCGGCCAGCTCGACCGTTAGGAAGCCGAAACGGTTCTCGCCGGTATCCGCCGCGTCATCCGGTATGGCTTGCTGGCCGGGCGGTGTCGGTGGCATCCCTGCGGGAGGCTGGGCGGCACCGGCATCGAGCACCTTGAGCTTGAGCGGCTGCGTGGAGAGTTTTTTCCCACCGACCGTGACCTCGATCGGCGGAATCTGATAGTCCCCCGGAACGTTGGAACCGACGGCATAGGCATAGGTTGTGGACTCGGAAGTGACGCCGTTGAACATCTCGATCTTCTTCTGCTGTCCGCGGGGCTGCACGATGAAATTCTCAATTGCGGGAATCGCCGGTCTGGCGACCGTGCCGCCGGAGATCTTGATTTCGAGAACCGCACCGTTACCCGCAGGGACGGAATCGCGGTCAAGTGTCGCCTCGATCTCGGCCGCGGTGGCGGCGGAAAGCATCACCATGGCTGCGGCAACGAGTGTTGCTAGATATTGGAAGATTTTCACCATGTCTTGCCTTTGGTTGAATTGTCGGGAGTGGCGAAGCGGGTGCGCCTGGGTTGTGGAATGGGGATGACGGTGCGCTCGTCCTGGCGCAGGGCTTCCAGCAACTGCTTGGCTTCTTCCGGTGTCATTTCCTGCTTCTGGACGCGTTCATTGCTCATCTCGCCTTGTTGTTTTTCACCGGATTTCTCCTCACCTTCCTTGGCGTCCTTCGCCTCTTGCGCGTCCTTTTCCTCATCGGACTTTTCGCCCTCTTTGGAATCCTTGCCTTCCTTCGGCTCCTTGCCGTCTTTTCCATCTTCGGGCTTCTCGCCGTCCTTACCGTCCTTTTCTTCACCGGGCTTGTCACCTTCCTTGGGGTCTTTGCCGTCCTCGGATTTCTCGCCGTCTTTCGGGTCTTTTCCGTCTTTGGATTCGCCCTCGTCCTTCGGCTTTTCACCATCTTTGGAATCCTTCTGATCCTGCTGGTCCTTCGAGTCTTTGGGATCCTTTCCGTCCTTCTGCTCCTTGTCGTCTTTTTTGTCGTCCTGCTTCTGTTGTTTCTTCAGCTCCTCAAGTTTTTTTTCAACAAGTGCCTTGTTATAGCCCGCGTCCTCGTCCGCCGCATTCAGGGAAAGCGCATCCTCATAGGCCTTGATCGATTCCTCCCACGATTTGATCGTCGCTTCGGGATCTTTTTCCAAAGTTCCCTGGCCGGTTCGATAAAGCGTGTTTCCGAGGTTGTAATAGGACCGTTGCTGTAGCGCGAGGTCCTGGGTGCGGAGCGAGGAGCGAAGGGACTCGGAGGCTTTCGCGAAATCTCCCTGGGTGTAGGCTTCGGTGCCTTCATTGTAGATCTTGCGCGGGTCCGGGCCGGGCGTCTCAGCCGCCCCGCTCTCAATCGCCGAGCCGACAATGAATCCCATCGCTAGAACCGCTGTCGTTTGCGGGGCGATCTTGTGGCGACGCGCTGCCGAGGGAAGTGCGCGGGATTTCTTCGGCCGGCGGCGGTCGGTGATGAAAAATTCGAGCAATAACAGAAGGATCGCCGCGCCAAGCGGCCACTCGAAGCGCTCCAGCGGGATGCGCTCCATCCGTTGGTCGTGCTCGCTCTTCGGCACCAGACGGAGCTTTTCCTGGTAGATCGTGTTCAGTCCCTCGGCTCCGCGGCCCAGTGGGACGTAAAGCGCGTTGGTGGCCTCGGCAATCTGCTTCAGGGTGGATTCATCCAAGGTGGTCGTCACAACCTTTCCGGATTCATCGCGGACGAAATCCTTGCGGCCATTTCCCAGCGGAATGGGAATCGTCGAGCCCTCGGGACTGCCGACGCCCACGGTATAAATGGCCATGCCTTTTTTCGCGGCGGCCTTGGCGGCGTCGATCACGTCGCCTTGCAAGTCCTCGCCGTCAGTAAGCAGGACAAGCACGCGGTGGTTGTTCCCGGTTTCATCGAAGAGCCGCTCCGCTTCCCTAATGGCGCTGGCCAGATCGGTGCCTTGGCGCGGGATCAAATCGGTATCCAGTGCGTTGAGTGATTCGCGGAACGCCTCGTAGTCGAGGGTGAGCGGGCAGAGTGCGAACGCACTGCCAGCGAACGGGATCAAACCGACGCGGTCACCTTCCAGGCGGCTCACGAAATCGATGATGCCAAGCCGCGCGCGTTCGAGGCGGTTCGGCGTTAGATCCTCCGCCAGCATGCTGCGCGAGGTGTCCACTGCGAAGAGGATGTCGATGCCCTTGCGTTTTACTTCTCGCCATTCGTAGCCTTTTTGCGGCCGGGCGATCGCTGTGAAAAGCAGCAGGATGGCTGACAACCAAAGTCCGCGCTTGAGGTTGCGCAGCCACGGGGAAAAGCCCTCGGTCAAACGCTGGCGGAACCGCGGATGTACCAGCTTCGCCAAATCCGCCTCGCGGCGGCGGTCGAAGCGGATGAACAATCCGACGACGCCCGCACACACGACGAGGCCGACGAGGATCCAGACCGATTGGGCGAATTGTAATGAGGAGTCGTCCATAATTCAAGTTAGGGAAGTCTGCGAAAGCGGGTTTGGCTCAGGACAAGTTCCAGCAAAAGAAGGCATAGTCCGGGGACGAGGAACCACAGGAAGAGTTCGTCATACTGCTGGTATTTTTTGAGTTTGCGGGTGGTTTTTTCGAGCTGGTTGATCGAGTCGTAGATTTTTTCCAGCGAGTCCGTATCGGTGGCGCGGAATGATTGTCCGCCGGTAGATGCGGCGACCTCGCGCAGCATTTCCTCGTCGATCTCCACCTTCATCGTCTGCAAATGGGTGCGGCCGAAGGCGTCCTGCACCGGCACCGGAGCATCGCCGCGGGTGCCCGCACCGATGGTGTTGTTCTTGATGCCAAGCGCCTTCGCCGCCTCGGCGGCGGTGAGCGGATTCACGGCTCCGGCGTTGTTCACACCGTCGGTGAGGAGGATGATGATCCGGGATTTCGCGGTGGAGTCCTTGAGGTGGGACACCGACGAAGCGATGGCGGAACCGATGGCAGTGCCATCCTCGACTTGGCCCATCTTCACATCTGCCAGACGCTTGCCGAGGAACTCATGGTCGAGCGTGAGCGGGCTGACCAGATAGGGACGGCCGGCGAAGGCAACCATGCCGAGCTTGTCGTTAGGGCGCTGGCCGACGAATTTCCCGACCACGTTTTTCACGACTTCGAGTCGGTTGACCGGCTTGCCTTCGAGCTCGAAATCGAGCGCTTCCATCGAGCCGGAGACATCCAGCGTGAGAATGATGTCGATCCCGCTCGCTTCGATTTCTGAGGAGCCTTTGCCATGACGCGGCCGGGCGAACGCGACGATCAGCAGCGCGAGTGATAGAAGTCCGAGGAATGCCACGAAGCGTCCGGCTTTGGAACGGGTTTTCGCGCCGACGTGGATCGCATCGTCGGTGGACGGCATGCGGATCGCAACGGGGCGACCCCAGCGGCCTTTCCAGATCGCGAGGACCGGCCGGAGCAGCAGGAGGAACAGGAATTCCGGATGAAGAAACTGGAAACTCTCGGTCATGGCGTGGTGGCTCGGGACGTGGAGCGGATGAAATTGCGGGCCGTATCGATGAGTTCGATGCGTTGGTTGAAATCCAGATTCACCCCGGCGAACTTCGCGAGGTCACAGGATTTCAGGAACGCCCGCAGGTGGTCACTTTCGGCGCTGAGTGGCGAGCTGGTATCCTTGGTGAGGGCGTGGAGAAACTCCTCGGTGGTCAACCGGGGCGCGACCAGGCTGAATCGCGCGGCGATGTAATGCCGGACCGTCTGCGCGGCGCGGTTGGCGAAGGCCTCCGCGGCGATGGCCTCGCGGGTGGCCTCAAGTTCTGTCAGTGAGGAGAGCGCGACTTCCCGTGGATCTTTGAGCCGCTGGTTGCGGGTGCGCTTTTTCCAGAGCCAGACGGCAAGAGCTAACAACAGAACGCCGCCGCCGATGGAGCTGTAGAGCGCGACCGGCGGCTTCTCGGGCACCGGGATTTCCACCAGTGCCTTCGGCCCGCGGATGTCTTCGGCGGCATCGGGCGCTTGGGCGGATAGATTACAGGTCAGCGCAGCGATCAGGAGAACGCGGAAGACCATATGGGAAATGAAAGAGCGATGAGGCATGATCAGCCGGAACGTTGGCGGCGGCTTTGGAAGAAGCCCATCAGCGCGGGCATCCAGTTCTCGCCGTTAGTGAATTGCAACAGGTCCACGCCGAGCGAACGGATGCGCGCGGCCGTCAACTCGCGGCGTTCGCGGGATTGCTTTTCGAATGCCGCGCGGACTTTCGCGCTGCCGGTGTCGATCTCGACGACCTGGCCACTTTCCGCGTCCTCGATGCAGATGCGGCCGACATCGGGTAACGATTCCTCCCGCGGATCGGTGACGGAAACGGCAATCACGTCGTGGCGGCGGTTGGTGACCTGGAGCTTGTTGCGCAGGTGCTTCAGCCGCTCTTCGAACGGTGCGCCGAGGCAGAAATCGGAGACGAGGAAAATCACGGATTTCCGGTGGATGACCTGGTTGGCAAAGTCCAATGCTTTGGCGATGTCGGTACCCCGTTTCTCCGGTTGGAAATACAAAGTCTCGCGGATCAGGCGCATGATGTGCATCCGGCCTTTTCCGGGCGGAATGTATAACTCGACCTCGTCACTGAAAAGAATGAGGCCGACCTTGTCGCGGTTTCTAATCGCTGAGGCGGCAAGCACCCCGGCGGCTTCGGCGGCGAGTTCGCGTTTGGAATCGACGACGGAGCCGAAATCGGAGGACGCGCTGACGTCGATCATCAACAGGATGGTTAGTTCCCGCTCCTCGGTGAAAAGCTTCACATGCGGATCGCCGGTGCGAGCCGTGACATTCCAATCGATCGTGCGCACATCGTCGCCCGGGACATAATTTCTAACCCGGTCGAAATCCATGCCGCGGCCTTTGAAAACGCTGGCGTAGCGGCCGGCGAGAGAGTCGTCGACAAGACGGTTCGTGCGAACTTCCAAGCGCCGGACGCGGCCGAGGATTTCCGCCGCTCGGGCCTCGTCCTTGACGCTGATAGGCGTGCTGGCTTTTGGTTTGATCATGGCACAGGCAGCTCGTCGAGGATGCGCGTGATGATTTGCTCGCTGTTGAGGCCTTCCGCTTCCGCCTCATAAGTCACCGTGACGCGGTGGCGCATGACGTCCATGGCCACGCTTTTCACGTCGTGCGGCGTGACGTAGGCGCGGCCGTTGAGGAAGGCGTGGGCGCGGCTGGCGAGGGCGAGATTGATGGTGGCTCGCGGCGAAGCGCCCACGCGGATGAGCGGCGCGATGTGGATGCCATATTCGTCAGGGCGGCGGGTCGCGTGGACCATGCGGACGATGTAGCGTTTCACCTTTTCATCCAGATAGAGGTTGTTAACGACGGTCCGCGCCTGCTGGATGGCTTCGAGGCTGACGATCGGCTGGGGCACCGGCATTTCCTCGGTGGTGCCCGCCAGATCGAGCACGCGGAGCTCCTCCTCCTCGGTCGGGTAGTCCATGACGACCTTCATCATGAACCGGTCGAGCTGTGCCTCGGGTAACGGATAGGTGCCTTCCTGTTCGAGCGGGTTCTGGGTAGCGAGAACGAAGAAGGGAGAGGGCAGTGCGAATGTCTGCTCGCCGATGGTGACCTGCTTTTCCTGCATCGCCTCGAGCAGGGCGCTCTGTACCTTGGCGGGCGCGCGGTTGATTTCATCGGCTAGAATGAAATTCGCGAAAACCGGGCCGTGTTTCACGCGGAAGCGGGCTTCCCTCGGGTCGTAGATTTCCGTGCCCACGATGTCGGCGGGCAGCATGTCCGGGGTGAACTGGATGCGGTTGAATTTCGCGTTGACGAGTGAGGCGAGCGTTTTCAGGGCGAGGGTTTTCGCGAGTCCGGGCACGCCTTCGAGCAGGATGTGGCCCTTGACCATCAGGGAAATGAGCAGGCGGTCCACGAGGTCACTCTGGCCGATCAGGTAGCGGCCGATTTCACTGCGAAGCGGGTGGATCCAGTGCGAGGCCTCGCGCACGATCGCTTCCGTATCTGCCGGGCTGGTGGGCGGCGCGGGGTGGTTTTCCATATCAATAGTCATGATTCGTTGTCGTTGAGTCTGGGAGATCCGGTGGGTGTGAGGACGCCACGGTGAACTAGCGACGGAATGGCCGTGGATCGTCTAAAATGTCTCCTCGCGCGGACTTTGTCCGGAGGATCCACGGCATCCAAGCGCCAACTGCGATTTCCGGATCAGCCGCCGCGGCCAGCGGAGTTGCCGGTGAGATTGTCGCCCTCGCCGGGGGACTCCCGGATGTGACCGCTGAATTCCGCGCCGTCTCCGGTGTGAATCCCGGCAGTGCCGGATTCCGTGAGGTCAGAATCTGATATTCAACCCCGTGTAAATTCCGCCTTCGGCCATGTCATCCGTAAAATCGTGGATCAAAGGTTGCTAGTGGGAGTGATCGGTTTGGGCGACCAGCGGTGGTGCCACCTGGTCACGAATGAATTCTTTCTTCACGTTGTCGAAATGGCGGCCCTTGTCCTGGTCCTTACGGAAATCCTTGGAGTAGGGGATCGTAACGATCTTGTCCGCCTAGAGCTTGCGTGTGGCGGCGGACGCTCCGGCAGGTAGGACGAATCCGCTGATGCCCGCGCCGGGGTCGTCGAACTTCCGGTCGGCCGTGCCTGATAGTAGCATCAGCGTGCCGAGCATCCGATCGTGAAGGGAGGTGAAAATGTAGAGTTTGTCTCTCACCCGCTTGAGCGCCTCGATGAGGTCGTAGTCATGACTGATCGATATCCCTAACAAGCCCGCATGGTCCACCGGTGCCGATTCTGGAAGCACCTCCAGTGCGAAGATCGCTTCGGCCGTGCCTGCGGAAAATCCGAGCAAGTCCACCGGCTTGCCGGGATGATCCTTCTGGTAGATCCGGATCTTTGCCGCTCCTTCTCTGGCCTTCTCCCGCTTTGCGCTTCAACAAGCGGGGTATCGAAGGACTTCACCTACCGCCCCCGCAACGGACGTCCTCGCAAGCTCACCGCCGCCGACATCGAGTCGGAAATCCTATCCGTTGTTGACGATCCCACGCTTGCCGGCCAACTCCACTGGACCGCCCGTCGAAGGGCTTCGGATGAAAAACCCCGAGCAGAAGTTCTAGCAACTACACCGGCACCTTGTCGAGCTGGAACGCATCGTGCACGGCGCGGGCGGCGTCTTCGATGCGGGTCTCGTCCACGGTCACGGCGATCTTGATTTCCGAGGTGGAAATCATGCCGATGTTGATGCCCGCGGCTCCGAGGGCCTTGAACATGGTGGCAGCGACGCCGGAGTGGGAACGCATGCCGATGCCGACGGCGGAGAGCTTGGCGATGCCGGCTTCCGTCTCGATCTTCGAGTTCGGCATGCCGGCGAGCAGCGGCTTGAGCGCGGCCTGGGCCTTGCCGAGGTCGCTGGAGTGCATGGTGAACGAGTGGCGGGCGAAACCGTCGTGCGCGATGTTGGAAATGATCATGTCCAGGTTGATCTCCGCCTCGGCGAGCGCGCCGAGGATGCGGCCGGACATGCCGGGCTCGTCGGGGATGCCGGTGATGGTGATGCGCGCTTGCGAGCG
>JBGSTM010000128.1:0-4334 GCA_041736495.1 Akkermansiaceae bacterium | reverse complement strand
GCGGGAGCTTTCACATTTGCAGCGGGCGGCGTAAGCTTGGGAAAAGGTAATCCCTTGGGAGGCGAGTCGCTCAAGGTTCGGCGTGTGGAAGTTTCCGTTCCTGCTGGAATCGTCTCTAGGAATCATCGGAGCGGAGGTGCCGTTCCACGCCTGGTCGCCGGCAAGAATGAATACGATGTTAGGCGGCTTGGCGGTGGCACTCGTGGCCCATAGGAATAGGAAGGCGATGGTGCTGAGGGTTTTCATGGGCGGGTGTCATCGGAAACGATCAACGATGCGCGTAGGTGGACTCATCCCGTCCACTAGGAGTCATGGCGCTTCCGGCGAGAGATCCCTCTTTCTGCGGACGCACATGAACAAGACGGCCATGGAAGCCAGCAGGGTGGTGCCGGGTTCGGGAGCGAGGGCGAGATCGAGGGAGGCTGATCCGTCGCCCCCTTCGCCGCGATGGGCGCTCACCTGGATGATCAAGGCGTATTGGTGCGCGGGTTCCACCTCCACGGTCGTTTGCCAGCTGAACACGTCATTGCCCGAGTCATCGTATGTGGGAAAGGGGCTGATGCCGCTGTAGGACGCAGAATAGTAGCTGCTGACGAGGGAATTCGTGCTCAGATCGGTCAGCGTCATGGTTGCATTGTTTTCGAACCACCAGGTGCCGATCACGCCGCCGAGCGAAATGGTTAGCTGCTCCGACAAGGGATTGAAGACATAGGTGTTCCGGGCGTAACCGTTGGCATGATTGGAACTGCCGTTCCGATAGGCATTCACCGACCAGTCGCTCGCCGTACTGGAAGCGTAGTAATCCGCGTAACCCGAGCTGCTGCTGTCCCGTGACAAGGGGGCGGTGCTGGTTTCGTCGTAGGTGTAATTTGCGGGTGATTCTCCGGCGTCCCCCCAGACGCGGTGTTCAATCGAAATCATGTTGACGGCCGCCCGAACCGTGGCCGCTCCCTGGATGGTCGCGAAGGCTGCGATTAGGCTCATGATTTTCAACAGGGGAGTGGTCATGATCGTGGGTTTTTGCCCGGGACTGGGGAGAGTGGCCCGGAGGGGAGGGTAGGGAACGGAGGTCGGCTGCCCCGGGCCGGATTGGTGAGTGAATGAAGCGGGGGCTTTTCATAAGGGGAAGCTTGAAGCTAACTTACACGGAATTCCAGTCAATCAAATTTCGGATGCAAGTTTCATCCTCCAGTCCGACAAGCGGGCGAGCAAGGCTCTGATACTATGGCACAGGATGCCAGTCCCGCGCCTTCCTGATGAGAGTTCGTAAATCAAGAGACACCATCACCTCGCTGCGGGAAGTCGCAACAGGAAAGTGTGCCGCTGCTTCGGCAAAAGTCGCGTCTGCCGTTTGGGGCTTGGCAGTTTCTTTTTTGCGGATTCTTGTGGGGACGTGGACGCGATCCGAATCCGTGGGGCACGGCAGAATAATCTGAAGAACATCGACGTGGACATCCCGCGGGGGAAACTCGTGGTGATTACAGGACCTAGCGGATCGGGGAAATCGTCGCTTGCATTTCACACGTTGTATGCGGAAGGGCAGCGGCGGTATGTGGAATCGCTGTCGGTGTATGCGCGGCAGTTTCTGGATCAGCTGGAGAAGCCGGATGTGGACTCGATCGAGGGGCTGAGTCCGGCAATCGCGATCGAGCAGCGGGGTGGCGGGCTGAATCCTCGCTCGACGGTGGCGACGGCGACGGAGATTTACGACTACCTGCGGGTGCTGTGGGCGGCGGCGGGCATTCCGCATGATCCGGTGACGGGCGAGCGGCTTGAGCGGATGAGTGCGGCGGACATCGTGAACGTGCTGGCGGCGATGGCGGAGGGGACGAAGGTGGTTTTGTTAGCCCCGCTGCCGAAGGAAGAGCTCGGTGAACCTGTGAGATTGTTAGGTGACTTGCAGCGTCAGGGATACATCCGGGTGCGGCTGGACGGGGAGGTGTTGGAAATCGAGGAGGCGTCGGCGAAGTGGCCGGAGTTTCCGGCGGCCGTGGAGATCGTGGTGGACCGGTTCGTGATCCGGCTGGGGGTGGAGTCTCGGTTGGCGGATTCGGTGGAGACGGCGCTGCGGTTGTGCGGGGCCGAGGCGCGGGCGGCGGTGCAGGAGCCGGGTGGCGATGTCTGGCGGGATCTGGCGTTCCAGACGAGCTATCGGAATCCGCGGACGGGGTTCGTGGTGGAAGACCTTTCGCCGAAGCATTTTTCCTTCAATTCGCACCTCGGGGCTTGTGAGGCGTGCGAAGGGCTGGGGACGGAGATGTTCTGTGATCCGTCTCTGCTAGGCGAGGGAGAGGATGCGGATAGGACCTTGTCGAGATATCGGGAGGCGAAATCGGAGATCACACGGCGGAAGCTGGCGAAGTTCATGGCGCACCGGAGATGCGGAGTTTGCGGAGGGAAGCGGTTGAAGCTGGAGTGGCTGGCGGTGAAGATTCAGGGAGGCAACATCGAACATCGAACGTCCCACATCGAACGTCGGGATGAAGAATCCAGAATCAAGAATCCAGAACCAAGAATAGAGGCTGCTTGCTCTTCGTCTTCCTCTTTCTATCAACCATCAACTCTCAACTCTCAACAAGAAGGCGAGTGGTTGGGGATTCAGGATTTCTGTGAGTTGAGCGTGGTGGATGCGATGCGGTGGATCGAAGGGATCGAGTTTGAAGTGGGGAAGGCGGAGGTTTGCAAGCGGCTTGCAGGCGATGTGCGGACTCGGTTGGCGTTTCTCGAAGAGGTGGGGCTGGATTATCTGACATTGCAACGGACGAGCGGGACGCTTTCCGGCGGCGAGGCTCAGCGGATCCGGCTGGCGACGCAACTGGGTGCGGGTCTATCAGGGGTGATTTACGTGTTGGACGAGCCGAGCATCGGGCTGCATGCGGCGGATACGGCACGGCTGATCGGCGCGCTGACGCGGTTGCGGGATTTGGGGAATACGGTGGTGGTGGTGGAGCACGACGAGGAGATCATTCGGGCGGCGGACTGGCTGATCGACATTGGCCCGGGCGCGGGCGCGGCAGGTGGCGAACTGCTGGCGGCAGGGGTGCCGGGGGAGATCGAATCGCCGACGGGCGAGTGGCTGAGGGGGAGATGTCAGAGGTTAGATTCCAGATTCAAGATAGAGAAGAGCGGGGAGCTGGTGATCCGGGGGGCGCGTGAGCATAATCTGCGGAACCTCGACGTGAAGATTCCACTCGGGCGGCTCGTCTGCTTGAGCGGGCCGAGCGGCAGTGGAAAATCGACGCTGGCCGACGACATTCTGCGGCGGGTGATGGCGCGGCATTTCCATGGCTCGGGCGAGGCTCCGGGAGCGCATGACGGGATCGAGGGGCTGGAGCAGATCGAGAAATTCGTAGTCGCTGACCAGTCGCCGATCGGTCGCAGTCCGCGGTCGAATCCGGCGACGTTTACAGGGGTGTTCGATCTGGTGCGCGACCTTTTCACCAAGCTGAATTTATCCAAACAACGCGGTTACGGGCCGGGGCGGTTCAGTTTCAATGCGGCGGGCGGGCGCTGCGAGCGTTGCCAAGGGAACGGACGCTTGAAAATCGAAATGCATTTCCTCCCGGACGCATGGGTGCCTTGTCCGGCTTGTGGCGGGCGGCGATTCAATCGCGAGACGCTGGAGGTGACCTACAAGGGGAAATCGATCGCCGAGGTGCTGGCGCTTTCCGTGGGCGAGGCGCGGGTGTTTTTCCGGCCGATCCCGAAGATTCATCGGATCCTGGAAACACTGGAGGAACTTGGTTTGGGTTATTTGCAGCTTGGTCAGCCAGCAAACACGCTTTCCGGTGGCGAGGCGCAGCGGCTGAAGCTCGCGGTGGAGTTGGCGAAACCTCAGGCACCGCACACGTTGTATTTGTTCGACGAGCCGACGACCGGGTTGCATTTCGGCGATGTGGAGAAGCTGCTGGGTGCGTTTTTAAAACTGTGCGATGCCGGGCATAGCGTGCTGGTCGTGGAGCATCACCTGGACGTCATTGCCGCTTCGGATTGGGTCATCGAGCTTGGGCCGGGTGGAGGAGTTCACGGCGGCCGGCTTGTGGCCGAAGGGCCGCCGGGCATCCTCCGGAACAACAACAAGTCACCCACCGGCCAGGCCCTTGCCCGGAGGGTGTGAGATTTTAGCGAATTTCCGGTGGACAATTCAACCTCCGGACATTACCCAATCCGCCTCTTGACGAGGTGTTTGCCTCTGAAGAACCCAGGCAGTGTAGCTCAGCGGTAGAGCAGAGGACTCATAAGCCTTTGGTCGGCGGTTCAAATCCGCCCCCTGCCACCAGTTCTTTTTCAAGGGGTTAAGCAATAAATTTAAAGAAAAAGAGGAAGCGGCCTTG
>JBGSTM010000126.1:0-25260 GCA_041736495.1 Akkermansiaceae bacterium | reverse complement strand
AATGCTGGTGTATCGCCTCGGCTCTGGACGCGTAAAACCGTCCCTACCCCATCTCTTATGATCAAGTGGATCCTCCAAAAAATCGTCGGCAGCAAGAACCAGCGCGAAGTGCGCCGCATCCGCCCGACGGTGGCCCGTATCAATGAAATCGAGGAAGCGCTCCAGCGCGAGCCCGTCGAAAAACTCCTGGAATTCACCCAGAAATGGCAATCACACCTCGCCCGTTACCACTCCTTGGAAGTCCCCGCCAAGCCGATCATCGAACGCATGGACGACGCGGAACTCCGCGCCACTGCCGAGGCGCTTGAAGCCCGCCTCGCCCCGCTCCGCGAGGAATTCCCCTCACTCCCCGCCACCATTCTTGCTACCTCGAAAACCATCGAAGCCGCGAAGGCCGCCTTCCACGAAATCGAGCCGGAATTCCCGAAATCCCGCGCCAAGTATCTGGAGAAAATCCTCCCCGAGGCCTACGCCGTCGTCAAAAACGGCGCCCGCCGCCTGTGCGGCACGGAAATCACCGTCAATGAACGCCCGCTCGCCTGGGAAATGGTCCATTTCGACGTCCAGCTCATCGGCGGCGTCGCCCTCCACCGCGGCATGATCGCGGAAATGCAGACCGGTGAAGGAAAGACCCTCGTCGCCACCCTGCCCGTCTATCTGAACGCCCTCACCGGCCTCGGCGTGCACGTCGTCACCGTCAACGACTACCTCGCGAAACGCGACTCGGAGTGGATGGGCTCGCTCTTCCGCTTCCTCGGCCTAACGGTCGGAACCATTCAAAACCAGATGCCACCCTGGGAGCGCCGCGCCGAGTATGCGTGCGACATCACCTACGGCACCAACGCCGAGTTCGGTTTCGACTATCTCCGCGACAACGGCATGGCCTCCACCAAGGACGAGCAGGTCCAGCGCGGCCATTACCTCGCCATCATCGACGAAGTGGACTCCATCCTCATCGACGAAGCACGCACGCCGCTCATCATTTCCGGCCCGTCCACCCAGTCGTCCCATCAGTTTGACAAATACAAGCCGCTCGTCGAGCAGCTCGTCAAAAAACAGACCGAGCTCTGCAACAACCTCGCCTCCGAAGCCAAACAACTTCTCGACGCCGGCGATCCCATTTCCGCGGGCCGCAACCTTTTCAAGCTGAAGCTCGGCCAACCGCGCAACCGCCAGCTCATGCGCTTCATGGAAGAGCCGGAAATGCGCAAGCTGCTCGAAAAAACCGAACTCTCCTTTCACCAGGACGCACAGAAAAAGGAACTCTTCGCCCTCAAGGAAGAACTCTATTTCACCATCGACGAAAAAGGCCACGACTCCGACCTGATGGAGATCGGCCGCGAATTCCTCTCACCTGGCGATCCGGAATCCTTCACCCTGCCCGACCTCGGCACGCTCTACGCCGACATCGACACCGACCGCTCGCTCACCGAGGAGCAGAAAATCGCCGCCAAGGACGAGCTCCAGGTCCGCATGGACCTCCAGGCCGAGAAGATCCATAACATCTCCCAGCTCCTCAAGGCCTACTGCGTGTTCGAAAAGGACGTCCAGTACGTGGTCAAGGATGACAAGGTCATCATCGTCGACGAAAATACCGGCCGCGAAATGCCCGGCCGCCGCTGGTCCGACGGACTCCATCAGGCAGTCGAGGCCAAGGAAGGTGTGTCCATCGAGAAGGAAACCCAGACCTTCGCCACTATCACGATTCAGAACTATTTCCGACTCTATCAGAAACTCGCAGGCATGACCGGCACCGCCGAGACGGAAGCCGCCGAGTTCCATGACATCTATCGACTCGACGTGCTGCCGATCCCGACGAACACGGCGAACATCCGTATCGACGAGAACGACCAGGTTTTCAAAACCCGCCGCGAGAAGTTCAACGCAGTCATCGCGAAAATCGAAGAGGCCCACGCCAAGGGCCAGCCGGTCCTCTGCGGCACCGCGTCGGTTGAAGCGTCGGAGACCCTCGCCCGCATGCTCAAGCGCGCGAAAATCCCGCACTCGGTGCTGAACGCGAAGTTCCACCAACAGGAAGCAGAAATCATCTCCCGCGCCGGTCACCTCGGTGCCGTCACCGTTTCCACCAACATGGCCGGCCGCGGTACCGACATCAAGCTCGCCCCCGGCGTCCCCGAAGCCGGCGGACTTTTTGTCATCGGAACCGAGCGCCACCAGTCCCGCCGCATCGACCGCCAGCTTCGCGGCCGTTGCTCGCGCCAAGGCGACCCCGGCCGCTCGCAGTTCTTCATCTCCTTCGAAGACGACCTCATGCGGAACTTCGCCGCCGCCGACCGCATGACCCAGATGATGGAGCGGTTCGGCATGAAGGAAGGTGAAGCCCTCGAACACTCGTGGCTCAATCGTTCCGTGGAAACCGCCCAGAAGCGAGTCGAACAACGCGACTACACCGGCCGCAAGCGCGTGCTCGATTTCGACGACGTCATGAACATGCAGCGCGAGGTCGTTTACGGCTATCGCAACGAGGTCCTAACCACCGAAGTCCCGCGCGACCTCGTCAACGAAATCATCGAGGAAACCGTGCCCGCCAAGGTCCACGAATACATGGTCGACCGCGACGAGAAACAGCCCGACTACAACGAGCTGCTGCACTGGGTGAACGCCACCCTGCCCGTTAGTGTCACTGCCGACGATTTCCTCAACGCCCAGAACGAGGAAGCGATTTCCGCGATGCTCGTCGACAAGGTCAAGGAAGTCTACGAAGCCCGCGTCGGTGATCTGCCGATGGAAGTGCTCGACCAGGAGGAGCGCCGCATGGTGCTCGTCGCCATCGACAAACAATGGCAGGCGCACCTTTATAACATGGACGCCCTGCGCGAAGGCGTCGGCCTGCGTGCCCAGGGCCAGAAGGATCCGCTCATCGAGTATAAGAACGAGGCCTACAATCTCTTCGTCACGCTGATGGATTCCATCAAACAGGAAGCCCTCCAGAACCTCTTCCGCTCCGCCGCAAACCTCGAAGCGTTCCTCCGCCAGCTGCACAGCGCTCCCCAACAACTCCACGGAGGCGAAGCCGCCATCACCCAGGACAACGTCGCCACTTCGGGCAGTTCCGGAAACCTCGACGCGTCATCCATGCCCTCCCCGGAAGGCACGACGCTCAAGCTGAACCTCCCGAAACGGAAACCCAGCTTCTCGATCGAGACCACCGGCCGCAACGCCCTCTGCCCCTGCGGCTCCGGCAAGAAGTTCAAGCAATGCTGCGGCAAGGAAGAGTAAGGTAAAACAGGCATTCCTGCCTGTTCTTCTTGCCCAGAAAACTCCACTTGTCCCCAATCACCCGTCGGGATAAGATCATGAATCATGAAACCGAGCCCGGAGCTTCCAGTCCCTGTCCGCCCGCTGGTCAGCGCGGAACAGATGGCCCGGATCTTGTCCTCGCGGCGCTCGATTTCCTCCGAGGAATTCCTCAAACAGGTGGAGGCACATCTAGGCCGCCGACTCTTGCCAGCCAGAAAGAAAGTCTTCGTCAGTGGGCAACCCGTCTGGATCTCTTGCTAGATCCGGAGTTCCTCACTCCCAAACTGACTCGTGGCGGTCAGGAGCATGATTTTTACCGCGACGGGGAGCGTGTATTCAAAGTCACCCGCAACGGCGTCTTCGGCCTGAGCCCAGGCATCGAACTCGCTCTCGTCTCCTCGTCACAGGACGCCCGCCGCTTCCACCTGTGGGAGGCCTCGCCGATCGAATATCTGGAGCGCCTCCACCTCCAGAACCTCCTCGTCCCCGACCTTAACACGCTCGAAGGCCTGATCGCGCAACCAGGCGACGAAATGGCCATCGTCAGCTCCCAACCCCGATTCGACATCGTCCCAGTCACGATTGTGGAAATCGATATTTGGTTCGCTTCACTCGGGTTCGAGAAAATCGCGGATTCCGCCTACTACCGGGCCGAGGACAACCTCGGCGTCTTCGATGCCCACGACAAAAATCTCGTCCGCGCCGATGCCGAAGTGCTGATCCCTTTCGATGTCATCCCATGCCATCCAGCCGGTGGATTTCTAACTTTCATTGAGGAAACCCTCGCAGCAGGCCACTCGCTGCGGGCCGTCCGCACGGTGACGACCCACCGGATGGATTGACGGAAGCACCTTGCTGCTTACCCTCGGCGCATGCGCCTCGACCGATTCCTCACCCGCCGGGGCGTGCATTCCGGCAAGGAGGTGGCTCATTTGTTAGCGGATGGCAAGGTGATGGTGGATGGTGTCACCGAAACCACAGGCACGCGAAAAATCGACCGCTTCAGCCGGGTGGAACTGGACGGTGAAAACCTCCAGTACCACGAGGCGGTCTATCTGATGCTCAACAAGCCCGCCGGCTGGCTCAGCGCCACGAAAGATCCACAGCACCCGACAGTGATCGAGCTCATCGACCACCCGCTGCGCGACGAACTGCACCTGGCAGGACGACTCGACCGGGCGAGCACCGGATTGCTGCTACTCACCAACGACGGCCGCTGGTCGAAGCGGGTGACCGAACCGGTGGAGGAAATTTCAAAAGTTTACCACGTGACCACGCGCGATGAGATTCTACCAGAAACAGCCGGCTTCTTTTCCGCCGGGATCTATTTCGCCTACGAGGACCTGACAACGCGCCCGGCGGTGCTGGAAATTCTGGGTGCCCGCGAGGCGCGACTCTCGATCCGCGAGGGGCGCTATCATCAAGTGAAGCGCATGTTCCACGCGGTGGGAAACCAGGTCCTGAGCCTGCACCGCGAGAGCATCGGCCGCTTGGAACTCGAGGGTCTGCCGCCGGGAGAATTCCGGCATCTGACGGTGGAGGAGGTTGGTCTTTTCAAACCTTAGGGGCATCCCTTATTGCTTGGATCTCGGTATGTCGCCTGCTCTATTGAAGTTGTGGAATCCGAAATCGCAGGCTGGCTGAGTGTGGTCTTTCGCTTCGTGCATGTGCTCGCCGCGATCATGTGGATTGGGAACTCGATCCTGTTCACCTGGATGGAGCTGAACCTGATCGCACCGAAGCCGGAGGAAGAGAACCCCGACAAGCTCGGCCACCTCGACATGCTCCACGGCGGCGGCGTGTTCCATCTGGAAAAACGCGTCATCAAGCCGTCCGCCATTCCGGTGCCGCTGCATTGGTTCATGTGGCAGTCCTACACCACCTGGATCAGCGGCGTGCTGTTGTTGATTTCGGTGTTCTATCTGCACGGCGGATCCTCGCTGCTGAATCCGGCGAGCATGCACCTGCAAGGCTGGCAAGCCATCGGCCTGAGCGCGGGCGGCATCCTCGCCTGGTGGCTGGCCTACGACACGATCTGGCGCTCGAAACTCAAGGAGCATCCGATGATCGCGGTGCCGCTGACGCTGGCGCTGATCCTCGCCACCGCGGCCTTCTTCAACCAGTTCTTCAACGGCCGCGCGGTGTTCCTCCAAATCGGCGCGATGACCGGCTCGGCGATGTCGGCGAACGTTTTTTTCCACATCATTCAGAATCAGAAGAAGTTCATGAAGTCCCTGTTAGCCGGACTTCCCCATGACCTGAAATACGGCAAGCAGGCGAAGCTGCGCTCGCTGCACAACCACTACATGACCTTCCCGGTGTTGTTCCTGATGCTCAGCGCGCACTTCCCGCAGCTCACCAGCACGGAGCGGACCGTGCCGATTCTCGGCGTGATCATCGTCGCGCTGATGACGGTGAAGTGGCTGATGAATTCCCGTTACTGGTTCCGGCAATGGTTGCTCTCGATTTTCGCGACCTTCATTCTCGCCTGCGTCTTGATCGGCGTCTTGATCGCAGCGACGCCGGAACCAGCGACTGCCTCCCCGGGTGTCACTGAAGGCTCCAAGCTCTTCGTCAGCCAGGGCTGCGCCGCCTGCCATCAAGCCGGCGCCTCCCAGCTCGGACCGAACCTGCAGGGTATTTTCAACTCCACGCAAATCCTGACAGACGACACCAAAGTCATCGCGGACGAGGCCTATCTGCGGGAATCCATCCGCCAGCCACAGCAACGGATCGTGAAAGGATTCGCTCCGTCGATGCCCCCTTACGCCCATCTAACCGACGAGCAGGTCGCACAACTGGTGGCCTATCTGAAATCCCTTTGAATCACTTCGGCAGTCCGCTGGCGATGGTGTCCCAGCGTTGCTTGAACACCGGACTTCCCTGCGCCAAAGCGGCGGCGGCAGCGAGCGCGTGCTCGCGGTCACCGGCCAGCCAGTCATAGGAAATCGCACATTCGTGGCGGCGCAGGCGCTCCAGCTCGCTCTTCGGATTCCTCACGAAAGTCCGGTGCAGCTCGATGAGCGCGTCCGCGGAAAACTCCCACCACTCGGCGGGCCGCCGCTGCATCGTACTGTCGGTGACCTCGAGATTCCCCGCGGCATCCACGGCGATCATGCGCACGATTTCTCCGGATCTCAGCGCGAACTCGCCGGTCATCGGCTGCTTCACGAGATCCTCCTTCAGGTCCGCTAGAAAAACCGCGGCAGCCTCGGTCAGGGTCAACAAGGAGTCACGCATCGCATCCGGCGAAGCGTCGGAAAACGACTTGAGATAGTCGGCGGCCTCGACGAACCGGCACTCCTTCGACAATTCATCCACCTTCACCATGGCGGCGACCGGATCCCATGCGGCGGCAGCGGGACCAATCGGCTCGGGCTCCACCGGCTTGGCAGCGGCAAGCAGTTTCGCCTGTCTCGCCAGATCGAGCTGCCAAGCCCTCACGTTGTACTTCGCCCGACCGCGGGTCTTGAGTTTTTCCAGCACCGCGTCGAGTTCCGCGACCGCCGCCTCGCAACCCACGACATCCGCCGGCAGCTGGTCGAAGACCCTGGCGGACAACACCTGATGATCCGCCAGATAGTCCTTCGCAAAATTTTGATAGATCCCGAGCCACGGCTCGTCGGCGGAAATTTTCACGGAAGCGACGGCGGAAAAATATCCGGCAGCCTCGTCCAGCATCCCCTGCTCCCAGTTCTTCAATCCCGCCAACATCCATGCCACCACATGCGCCGCGTCACTTTCCGAAGTCTTGATCTCCTTGGCCGGAATGGCGGGGAGTTGAGCCAGTTTTTCCAACATCCCGCTGAGGATTTCACCGATCCGGGGAGAGCCTTCCTCGACCGACGCGGCGTGGGCCACGGTCGCCTTCGCCTCTTTCCTGGCTTCCGCGGAATTTCCTGCGAGGTACTGGGCCAACACCGCCTCGACACCCGCCCAGGTGCGGGTCGGCTCCTGCACGGTCGGGTCCTCGCGCAGTTTCACAAATGCCGAGGCGGCCCGGTCGAACTCCCGCGCCTCCACCGCCGCACGCGCCTCCCGATAGATTTTCGCGATGTCCGTGGCGGCGGCGGACGTCGATTCGGGAATGATCGGCGACACTGCCGGCAACACCGGATTTTTCGCCACCCCTGCCGGCCTTTCCCGGGTGATCCACCAGATGCCGCCCGCGACCGCGCTCAAGAGTGCCAGCCCGGCCGCGGACAGGACGACAAGTTCCCCCTGTCTCTTTTTCGCCCGGCGCTTCGCCGCGCTCGCGCTCGTTTCCACCTCCCCAGCCAACCCGGATCCGAGGCGTTTCAACGCACTTTCCAATTTCGAAATCAGTTCGTCATACGACGAGTAGCGCTCGGCCGGATCGTAGGCCATCGCCTTGTCCACGATGCGGCAGACATCGACCGAGAGCGAAGGTTCCGCCACACCGAGTGGCACTACCTTTTTCTTCGCCTCCCGCAGCGCCTCGGTTGCCATCGTCTCCTCTCCACAGGACGGCTTGCCCGCCAGCGCATGATAGAGCGTCGCGCCGAAGGCATAGATGTCGGAACGGAAATCCTCCGGATACCCTTCGATCGTCTCCGGCGGCACATAATACGGTGTGGCCCAGATTTCCGCGGCCTGGGCTTTTCCGCCTTGAGTGACCAGCGCCAGCCCGAAGTCGACCAGCTTCGCGTGGCCCTCCGCATCCAGCAGGATGTTGCCCGGTTTCACGTCCCGGTGAATCAGCCCCGCCGAGTGCGCCGCTTTGAGCCCTTGCGCCACCTCGATGGCGAGCGGCAGCATTTCCAGCTCCGGGATTTTCCCGCGTTCGCGGATCTGATGTTCGAAATGCCCACCCGGCACCAGCTCCATGGCGATGTAAAATCGGTCAAATGACCTACCCGTCGTCAACACCCTTACCACGTGCGGGTGGCTGAACGAGGCCGTGATCCGCGCCTCCTCTTCGAACGCCGCGATCCGGCGCTCGTCAGCCGAAAACTCCTCGCTCAGGATTTTCAGCGCCACCTCGCGGCCCAGCGTGTTGTCCTGCGCCACGAACACCATGCTCATCCCGCCCACCGCATGCCGCCGGACGAGCGTGTAGGGTCCGAATTCGCGCTTCACCCGAGTGTGCTTGCCGCAGGTCGGACACTCGACGTTGGAAAATGGAGCCACCGCTGCGACGTTCATCGGGCTTCCACAGGCGTGGCAATAGGCGATGGTTTCCGGAGGCTGCGGCATGGGTGTAGGCTACCTACGCGCCTTCCGGGTGCAAACTTGAAACTTGCCGCACATTTCCTCACGCGCTTGCATCAGCCCCCTCCCACCCGCATACGACGGAGCAATAAAAAGAAAACAGGCATTCAGTCCTGGCGCAACCGCCCCTCGCAGTGATTCCACCCTATCGACTGCGGCACCTCAGCGCTTTCGCATCTCCGCATCCACCTCTTCGGGCTTTAGGGTGTTGCCGGCACCGGTCGAACCATCGACCGCCATTCCGATCAAGCCACCGGCAAGAACGTTTCCCATCACCGTACCATTGAACTCGGGCTCCAGCACTACCTCGAAGGGCTTGTGACCGTTCAGGGAAAGTTCCACACGGTGGCTGCTTTTGCGGGATAGCTCCGCAGTCATCGGTGTGGTTCCTGATTCAGCCCCGTCGATGCGAACAGCAGCTCCGGGCGGACGACTTGTGATTCCAACCGTCTGTTTGCTTCCGTGGATGATGGAGGCACAGCTCGAAAGAAGCAGGACACCGCCAGCCATGGCAGGTAAGAGGGCGGAGCAAAAAGTCATCGGTCCCAATGCAGGTTAGAGGGAAAGTCCCGCGATCTGTCCCAAACCATCCTTGATGTTTTCGCGGATCGCTCCCTCATTTGCTATCCTGAGCCGGGTAACGCCAACGACCGAATCACCCATGGTCGCAGTGTAGGATTTGTTGGTCCTGCGTTCCCATACCACCTTGCCGGAAGAAGCCTGCTTCAGCCGCCACTCGATATCCGCCTGCACCGTCATGTTGATACCGATCATGGGCTGGCGGAGCTGAATCAAGCGGACATCGAGTTGATACTGCTCACCGCTGCCGGAGCGGATGACTTTTGAGAAGGGACCATTCTTCTCGATGGTCTGCTGGAGGGCTGAAGCAAAGTCCTCGTTCGACACTTGGGAAGTCCACAGCGGATTCGTCTTCTGTCCACCGGTCACCACGACGGCGACGGACTTATTGTGTTTCCTACCAGACGAGAGGCTGTCCGGCACCATGGCGGCGGTGTCCGACGGAGACGCGCAACTGTAAAGTGAGGCGCAGGCGAGAACGAGAAGAGGGATTCGCAAGATGGAGTTCATGAATTTTCGGCTGGGAGCGGATTTTCTAATGGCGGATTGAAACTGTTGGATCACGGGGCTGACGTAAAGATGTTTTGCCGACTTTCCAACATCAAGAAGCGGAAGAAACAGCGGTCGACAGTCTTGGAACGTAGTCCAGATGATCACGGACAAGGGATCTACTCATGGTCATGAATCCGGGCGTTCGTCCCGCTACTGGAGAGCTCCATCGCTGTCATTGATGGAATGCCATCACCCAAAGCAGGATCAGCCCAAGTCGCTACTGATTCCCTTGCGAACAAACTTGCCGCAATTCCGCCCGCGGAGAGACTCGCGACGTGGAAATCCTAGTCGAAGACAAACCGGGCGAGCGCATCGACGCGTTTCTCGCCGCCCGCCTCGCGGACCTTTCCCGCTCACGGATCCAGACGCTCATCCGCGAGCAGTTCATCCAGATCAACGGCCACCCCGCCAAGCCGCGGGATGCGGTGAAACTCGGCGACCGCATCACCATCGTCCTGCCCGAGGCCGTCCCGCTTCACAACGAAGCGCAGGATCTCGCGCTGGAAATCCTGTTCGAGGACGACGACATGGTCGTCCTTAACAAAGGCTCCGGAATGGTCGTCCATCCCGCGCCGGGAAATCCGGACGGCACGCTCGTCAACGCGTTGCTGCACCATTGCCAAGGAAAACTTTCCGGCATCGGCGGCGTCGAGCGCCCCGGCATCGTCCATCGCCTGGACAAGGACACGTCCGGCTGCATCGTCGTCGCGAAATCCGACGTCGCCCACCAGTCGCTCGTCAACCAGTTCTCCGGGCGGACCATGGAAAAGATCTATCTGGCAGTCACCCAGGGCATCCCGAAGCCCGCCAAGGACACGATTTTCACCCACATCGGCCGCCACCCGGTGAACCGCCAGAAAATGGCCGTGGTCAATCCTCCCGGAGGAAAAACCGCCATCACCGACTACGAGATCCTCGCCACCGATGCCTCAACCCTCACCGCGCTGGTGCTCTGTCACCTCCACACCGGCCGCACCCATCAGATCCGCGTGCATCTCCACCACAAGGGAGCCCCGCTTGTCGGCGACCCGATCTACGGCAAGCCCTCGGCCCAAACCGGCCGCCTCATGCTCCACGCCTGGCGGCTCACGCTGGACCACCCGGTGACCGGCAAGCGGCAGCAGTTCGAAGCGCCGATCCCGCCGGAGTTCCGGCATTGGACCGCCATGACGGAGGGAATGTGAAGGAGCGCTGGCTTCAGCCGGCCTGTCCAATCCAGCGATGGAAGGCTCGCCGGCTAAAGCCAGCGCTCCGTTATTTCATGGACGAACTCCGTCTAGCGACGTGCAATCCTCTCGCCAACGCATGGACACTCTATCAAAACTGCTCGCGGGAGAACTATCAGGAGCCACCCGGCTCGACCTGCGCTGTGGACTCACCGAGTTCCCACGGGAAATTCTTGGTCTCGCCGATTCACTGGAGATCCTCGATCTATCCGGTAACCGGCTGTCCGCCCTTCCCGAGGATTTCGCCCGGTTGCGGAAGCTCAGGATTTTGTTCTGCTCGGATAACGAGTTCCGTCATGTCCCGGCAGTGCTCGGGGAGTGCCCGACCTTGGAAATGATCGGCTTCAAGGCGAACCAAATCGAGACCGTGGACGAAGCCGCATTTCCTCCACTGCTGCGCTGGTTGATCCTCACCGACAACCGGCTGGAATCCCTACCGGATTCAATCGGCCGGTGCTCCCGCTTGCGGAAACTGATGCTCGCCGGAAACCGGCTAGATCGACTGCCCCCTGCCCTGGCAGCCTGCACGGACTTGGAATTGATCCGGCTCTCAGCGAATCATTTCCGCGAGTTTCCAAGCTGGTTGTTCGAACTACCGCGCTTGGCTTGGCTGGCGCTGGGTGGCAATCCCTGCTCGGAAATGCCAATCACCAGACCGATGGCGGAGATCGCCTGGGAGGAGCTGGCTTTCGAAGCGAAGCTCGGTGAGGGCGCTTCCGGAGTAATCCACCGCGCTCGCTGGCTTTCGGAAAACAAACCGGTAGCGGTGAAAATTTTCAAAGCTGGAATGACCAGCGACGGACTGCCTGCAGAGGAAATGGCGGTCTGTCTTGCAGCGGGAAACCACCCGAACCTGATCGGTGCCTTGGGCATCATTTCCAATCATCCGGAAGGCGGCAGCGGCCTGGTGATGCCCTTGGTCGATCCGGGTTTTGTGAATCTAGCCGGCCCTCCGGATTTCGAAACTTGCACCCGGGACGTCTATCCGGATGATCGCCGGTTTCGCGTTTACGAAGTCTTGAGCATGACCACCGCGCTGTGCTCCGCAGCGCGGCATTTGCACGGTCAAGGCATCGCCCACGGGGATTTTTATGCACATAACATCCTCCGGAATGACGCTGGAGAGTGCCTTCTCGGCGACTTCGGCGCGGCTTCACGCCGCCCTGGAGATGCCGATCCGGAGCGGATCGAGGTGCGCGCATTCGGCTGCCTGTTGGAAGAACTTCTCACTCGCACGGATTTCCCGGCGGGCGAGACGGAGACGGTGACCACCCTGTGGGAGCTGCAGAAGCGTTGCACGTCGGAAGTGGTGAAAAACCGGCCTGGCTTTGTTGAGATCCAGAGTTCACTCGATCGGCTGGAAAGCGGTGGTTGATTCCGGCATTGCACCGCATTCCGACACCTCCCATCGTCCTGCATCCTTTATGAACGACGACCTCCTTCCCGACCTGATCGCCGCCGTCGAGCAGCAGCTCGTCTCGCCGCAAACACCCTACGTGGCGAAGACCTTCGCACGGCTGGTGAAACTCGGAATCGGTGAAGCGGAGGCCAAGTCCCAGATCGCGCTGTGTCTCGGCGAGGAAATGGACCAGGTGCTGAGAAAACGCAGGGGCTTCGACGAGAAAACCTACCGCGCGAGCCTCGATGACCTGCCGATGCAGGAAGAGGAAGCCGATGGGTGAAAAAATCCGGGATTTTTCTCAACCGCTGCGGGTGCGCGCACATTTGGAGTTGCAGGAAATTTGAATGAGGGGACTTCGGAATGCTTTTGGGCGTTTTGAATCCATTATTCAGGCCTGCAAAAGCCCCAAAAAACCATGAAATTGAGAAATCTGATCGCAGCATCCACAATGATCGCCGGCGGAACCTCCTTCGGTGCGATCGGCATCGCCGAGTCCACCGGGCAGTTCACCGTGAACAGCTCCACCGTCTATCTTTCACCGATTCCCGGGCCCACCAGCAACCCGGATCTCAACGGCTACAATTTCGGGACTTTCGACCCCACTGCGGGCGACAGTCTGGTCCTCGCCAATTGGTATTTGGAGAACTACGCCTACGACTCCGGCGGAACGGGGCCGTTCGACAACAACTGGATCACCAGCGCGAATACCGCGACTCTGGTCCTTACCATCGACAGCATCGCGAACAACCAATCACTTACCTATGTGTCACAAACCGGTAACAACCACTTCTGGAACAACTCTCCCGACACGGTGAATCTGCTCACCGGGCTGGATGCCGGCGTCCATACTCTCAGCGTTTCCATTTCCTACAGCTTCAACCAGTGGGACGGCAGTCAGGTCATCGTCAACACCGTGGATAACACCAGCCCGGCAACAGCCACTTTTACCGTTGTTCCTGAGCCTGCGAGCGCATTGTTGGGTCTGTTGGGTTCATTACTTCTTCTCCGCCGGCGGAAGTAACCAAATCCCGGATTTCACTCCAATCGCCCGGTAGGCCCGCTGCCTGCCGGGCGTTTTCATTTCACTGGATGTTCCGGATTTTCTTCTGCTCCGCGATCCATCCGCGGGCGGTGTCCGAGAGTCGTTCCTCCTGGGTGCGGGAGCGGGTGCCATCCGGCTCGATGAAAGTGAGTGTGCCTTTGGAATAGGAGGTCAGCTTGGCAAGAATTTTCCGCCCTTTACGGTCCTGCCATTCCCGGTAGCCCTTTTTCTCCAGTCCGGCCTTCCAGCCCTTGTAGGATTCCGCCGAGACCGCTTCGGCGTGCTTCAGCTGGCCCCAGAGGAAATCCGCATCACCCCGCTTGTATCCCCGGTAGGTGCCGAGCACCGCGCCGCTCGGGCTGAGCATGATCAGCGACGGGTAACCCATGACCTTGTAACGCTTCTTGAGCGCCGCGTTGTAGTTTTTCAACGCCACCCGCCGGTCTTCGGAGGAGCCAAGATCCAGGTCGGGATCATCGATCTTGATCTGGGCATCCACCCGCAGGCGGATGAGCTTGTCGGTCGCCCAATTTCCGAACTCATAGGTGGAAAACAACTCCTGGCTCACCGCCTTGCACATGGGGCTGCGAGCGGAATCGGTGAACCAGATCAGCAGCGGCTTGCCCTCGCGCACGGACCGTTGCTTGGCGATGGTCTCGCTTTCCTCCCACGGGCCGCGCTTGACGTTGGCCAGCAAGGTCGCGAGTTCGGGCACGCCGGCATCCGGGTTGTCGGGATCAGTATAAACGATGTCCTCCTCCGGCGTGAAAATCGGTGCTGCAGTCTTATCCGGCATGTTTCCCCCGGCGATCACGGGTGTTCCGGAATCCGGGTTCCTCGCCCGCAGCTGAGGCGGAATCCCGTTTGGGCCGAACGGTTGATCCTCTTTTTTCACCTCCGGCTTTCCACCCAAGCCAAACATGCCGCAGGAACTCAGCACCACGGCAAACAGCAAGGACCACGGGAGAAAACGCATCATCGGAACAAATTTCAGGCTACTTTTTCAACCTTACCGGCGTTCCACAATAAGTGCAACGGAACCATTTGAAAACGAGCATGTGGAAACAGACCGGGATGATGTAACCCAATCCCGGAAAGTGATGCGCCTTCGAGTTTTTCAGGACAATCCTCGGAATGAACAGTTTTTGGCCGCAAATCCGGCAGCTTCCTTGGAGTCCCCATACCAGAAAAAGCACTCCAAATACCGGCAGGCTCAAGGGCAGCACCAGCAGCCATCCGGGCACCCATCCGAAATGCTGCGGCAGTTCTTGCGAAAGCAGCAAAAGCAGCGAGGAAATGATCCCGACAGGCAGCATCACGGCGAGCAACAAGGTGGCGATGGCCCCGACGGCCATCGAAACGGGATGGCTGTGCATCACCCCGCGAATGAAGAACCGGGACTGCGGATCGCGGCCCTGGTTCGTCTCTACCCGGGGACCCCGGATCAAGGCCACCCGGTCGTTGTCGGTGCTGGTTTTAGCAGTGGCGGGCTTCACCATGCCGCCGGCAAGCACATCGGTCGACTTGATGCGGGAAACATCGATTTCACGCCGGGGTCCACTGGTCTCGCCCAGATGCACATGATGTGACGACGCCGGACGTTCGAATTTCTGGCTCGGCACGCGGTCTTCCACCCTCACCTCCAAATCCCCGGAATAGCGGTTGAGCAGAATCGCCGGTGGAATATCAGCCACCGCCAAACGCTGCTCGATCAGGATCTTCGCCGGCAGCGGAATCGCAAACGGCGCGGTGGCCAGCATCGAGACCACTTTGGGAGTCGTCTCGTAATTGACCGGCATCTCGACCTCACGCTGATGGTCCTCCACCACTCCCACCATGTTCTGCGCGGAGGCAATCCACTTTTTGACATTGCCACGCATCGGCGGGCGCTTGGCGATTTGCAGGATCCGGTTCGCACGCTCCAGTTCGTTGGCGAGCTCGTCCACTCCCGCTTTCGCAAGTGACTCGGCATCGGAAAATCCCGCAGCCTCGAGTAGTTCAAGGGCGGCCCTGCCGATACCGGGTATACTTCTGAGATCGGTCATGGGATTTCACGATGCGGCGTCACCATAAGGAAAGAAACTTCGTTGGCAAGCGGTCATCGGCAGCAGGGCCCGAGTGCCCGAGTGCTCCTTGACGTCATGCGAGTGCGGCGAGCATTTCGCCAAGTTGGATCAATTTCGCCTGCCACTCGTTCAAACGGGCTTTTTCCTGTTCAACGACTTCCGGCGGCGCACGGTCGACAAAACTGGCGTTGCCGAGCTTGCCTTCGCATTTCCGGATCTCGATCTCGGTGTTGGAAATCTCCTTGGTCAGTCGGGCACGTTCGGCCTCGATGTCGATCAAGCCTTCCAACGGCATGTAAACCTCACCCACTCCGGTGACGGCCGCCGGCGTGCCTTTTGGCGCCTCGTAACTGGGATCCAGCGCGATTTCCTCCGCCCCGACCAGCAGTGCGAGCACCTTCACTTCGCCCGCCAGCCACTCGGGCGCGGCCTTGAGCACGAACTGGATGTCCTTGCGCGAGCCCATCTTGTACTCGGCCTTCAGGTTCCGCATCCGGCCGGCGGATTCGTAAACCTCACCCGCGATGGATTGCGCGGCGGCGATTTCTTCAGCCGACAGCGCGGCAAGCAACGGCTCGGACGGCAGAATCTTCTGCATGAGAAATTCCCCGGGCGCGACGTAGCCCATCCGCTCGGACAGCTCTTCCGTCACGTGCGGCATGTAAGGGCTGAGCAATTGCAGATAGCGGCCCATGATCGCGTCGAACACACCGAGCGATAGCGCCTTCGCCCACGGTTCGGCGGTGTCACGGAGGTCGAGTTTCACGGCTTCCAGGAATTTATCGCAGAAATCATTCCAGAGGAATTCATACAAGCGGTGGCCGATTTCGCCAAAACGATATTCACCGTAAAGCCGCTCCAGATCGACGGCGAGCTCGTCGAGCTTCGCCATCGCGTTGAGGTGATAGGGACGCGCGGAATCGAGCGTCTCGAGAATCTGGAACGGCTCGCCGCCCATCTGCCGGAGACGGCAGGCGTTGTAGAGTTTGTTCGCGAAATTCCGGCCTTCTTCGATGGAGACCTCGTCGAAACGCAAATCACTGCCCACCGGCGCGATCCGCATCAGCCCGAAGCGCAGTCCGTCCGCACCGTATTTTTCCATCAGCTCGACCGGGTCCGGCGAGTTGCCTAACGACTTCGACATCTTGCGCCCCTTGAGGTCGCGGATGATCGAGGTGAAATAAACGTTCTTGAACGGTAGCTCGCCGGTGAACTCGTAGCCCGCCATGATCATCCGGGCGACCCAGAAGAAGATGATGTCGGGGCCGGTGACGAGATCGTCCGTCGGATAGAATTTCTTCAGCGTGTCGGTCTTCTCGCCGACATTCGCCATCGTCGCAAACGGCCACAGCCATGATGAGAACCAGGTGTCCATCACGTCCTCGTCGCGCGTCCAGTTCTCCGCATCGGCGGGAGCTTCGAGGCCCACGTGGATGTCGCCGGCGGAAAAATCGCCCATGCCTAACGATTCGGCGTTCTTCAGACCATCCAGCTTGTCCTTGCGATACCACACCGGGATCTGATGCCCCCACCACAACTGACGGCTGATGCACCAGTCCTGCAGGTTCTCCATCCAGTGCGCGTAAGTCTTCGCCCAACGCTCTGGACGGAACTTGATGTCGCCATTCGCCACCGCGTCGGCGGCTTCCTGGATCTTCGGATACTTGAGGAACCACTGCATCGAAATCCGCGGCTCGATCGGCACACCACCGCGTTCGGAATAACCGACGTTGTTCTCGTATTCCTCGATCCGGATGAGCAGGCCCATTTCCTCCAACTTGGCAGCCGCCTTCCTTCTAGCAACAAAGCGGTCAAGGCCGTGGAAATCCGGAAGCTCAGGGCAGTTGATGTGCGCGTCCGGCGTGAGCACGTCGATGATTTCCAGCCCGTGACGCACGCCGATTTCAAAGTCCGCCTTGTCGTGTGCAGGCGTGATCTTCAGCGCGCCGGTGCCGAACTCGATGTCCACATGGTCGTCCGCGATGATCGGAATTTCGGCATGCGGAAACGGCCGGAACACCTTGCGCCCGATGTATTTCGTGAAGCGCGGGTCTTTCGGATTCACCGCCACCGCCACGTCGCCCATCAACGTTTCCGGACGGGTGGTGGAAATCTCCAAGAATTCGCCCGGAGCGTCGGCGAGTTCGTATTTCATGAAATACAGCTTCGACCGCTGCGGTGTCGAGATCACCTCTTCGTCGGATAGAGCGGTGAGCGAAACCGGGCACCAGTTCACCATCCGCTTGCCCCGATAGATCAGGCCTTTTTTGAAAAGCTCCACAAACACGTGGCTCACCCACTCGGTGTAGGGCGCGTCCATCGTGAACCGCTTGCGACTCCAGTCGCACGAGCAGCCGAGTCGCTTGAGCTGGTTGATGATGATGTCCGCGTGGGTGTTTTTATAATCCCACACGCGCTTGAGGAACTCCTCGCGCCCCAGATCACGGCGGGTCACGCCTTCCTTCTCGCGCAGCTCGCGCTCCACCTTCGCCTGCGTCGCGATGCCGGCGTGGTCGGTGCCGGGGAGCCACAGCACTTCCTTCCCGTTCTGCCGCGCGCGGCGGGCGAGGATGTCCTGGAGCGCGTTGTTCAGGACGTGCCCAAGATGCAAAATGCCGGTGACATTCGGCGGCGGAATGACGATCGAATACCCATCCTTCTCGGAAGAAGGATCGGCTTCAAAGCATTTTCCGGCGATCCAGGCCGCGTACCATTTGGCTTCGACGGCTTGGGGTTCATAGGCTTTCGCTAACTCGGACAACATGGGGGCGGATGGATGCCAGAGGTGGCAGGGTTTGTCCAGCATCGGAGTGCTCCGACATGTCGGAGCTTTTGCACTGGCCGACATGTCGGCCAGTCTGAAAGCGGGGACCTGTCCCCGCACTCCGAGATTCCCCCACTTTTTAACTCGCCGGAGCGCGGATTCCGGAAACGATCAGAAAGCTAAAGTATGGAAAACCCTCTCTCCCGCTTTTCCCACTGGAAACTGCTTTCCGCGCTCGGCATCACCGCCGTCTGTCTCGGGCTGGCCTCGTTCTTCCTGCCGCAAACGACGCGTCTTCAAAACTCCCCCACCTTGGTCCGTCCATGGGCCGAAGAGCACTTCCTCAAGCTCACGAAGCCGGTGCCTTCTACAGGAAAACCCACGGACCCGCAATACACCGCACGCTGCACCGTCCCGGTGTTTGGAGCCGACCGTCCGACGAACTTCGGCCTCAAATTCCAACTCGAATCCGCGACCACCGAGTTCGTGCCGAAATACGAAATCATTGAATTCAACGCGGCGGACGGATTCACAAGCAGCGAAGGCAGTGGAAAAATCGAATGGTTCGCCGCAAAACCCTTCCACTCCCCGCCCGACGGTGAGCGTGAATATTACGGCACCCTTGACATGTTCCATCCGGACGGCCGACAGATGACCAGGGACGAAGCGATTGCCATGGGAATCACCCGGGACGACCGCACCTCATGGGGTGGCCAGTATGACGGGAAAACCAGTTTGGAAGCCCAGCTCACCGTGAGCGGCTATCAGAACACCCAGTGGGAATTGCAGGATGTCTTCGATGCGGCCACCCATGTGTCCATCCTGCATGGCTCCCAGTCACCGCGGTCAGCCGGATTTCGTCTAAGCACTTCACTGTCCGCCTTGCACGATGCGCCGCTGCTGGTGGTGATTGATTTTTCCCATGGTCCCACCGCGGATCTAACCTGCCCGCCGGTGAAGGGAGCCATCGTCACGCATCCGGATTTCCAACTCGAGGTGATCGAAGTCGTCAAAGGCAACATCCATCAAGGCGGCTGGGAAGGTGAAAAATCCGGGCGCAGGATCCGGTTGAATTACGAAGGGCTGGTCGCATCCGAAAGCAAATCCTTCTCCGTTCTCTATCAAATCACCCCGGCGGTCATGGCCAAGTCCATCTCGGTGGAGGCGCTGGATGCAGCCGGCGGTGAAATCAAGTCCCAAGGGCGGTTCATGAAAGACATCCCCGTTTCCCGTTTTGAGCAACCACTCGCCGATGCCGCCTCGCTGCGGGTCCGCTATCGCCCACATCTGACACGCCTTCTCATGCGGATGAAATCGATGCCCGCCGCGCCGGCATCGAATCTAAACCCCGCCAATTTGTTCGATGTCCAAGCTCCGGGACTGACTCTCCGCAGCCCCTTCGAAATGCAGAACTTCATCGCAGCAACCACCCAGCTCAAGGACGTGACCGGGAACCACGCCCACAGTCCGGCAGCGGGGTTCCCGATGACTCTCACCCGTGCCAGCCCCCGCGAGGTCGTGGCGCGTTACCTCGCGTTAGGTTCCGAACGCAGGGTGAAGGTCGATCCCGTCGCCATGACGATTGAGTTTGAGAAACTGAAAAGGCCGACTTGGATCGATGGGTCCTGGCTTTGGTTGAAATCGATGCCGTGGAGACCGTGACGCGGGTTTCGGTCCGAAAACGGATGCCGGATTCGACCGGGGCCCCACCCTCGTGGACTGCATGCAGCCTGCTGCCGCTTTCAGGTGTTGCAGCCTGCTGGCGGACGCGGGACGCCGCTCACTCAAATACTGTCGTTCCCATCCATACTCCAACAGACTGCGGGCATCACAGCGGGGGCACGGGCAAACGCGGAGGATCGCGGGTGATCCACTATTGATATGTCACGCCGGATAAAATCCAGTTCTGCCGTATCTACGAAAAATCCAGCCAAGCCAACCTCTCCAAAGCCGAAGTCCAACAAATCCTCACAGAACTCGATCCATGAAAAAATCTGAAATCCAGGAAATCACCCGCGAGGTCCACGCCGTCGAGCGTGGCGAAATCGCCCCGGCAAGGGTGCGGGAAGTCACCCTCCTCCCCGGTGGAGCGATGCGCCGGGTGGAACTCGATCCGGAAACCTACCGTCGCAAACAAGCCCGCGCTTGGAAGGCAAAGACCGAAACCGCCAAAGTCCGCCACGAACTCGACCTGACCCAGCAAGACTTCGCCATCATGCTCGGTGTCTCCCTCGCCACCATCCGCAAATGGGAACGCGGAACGGGCGAACCCAGTGGAGCGGCGAAGACGTTGCTGGCGGTGGCGAGGCTGCATCCGGAGGCGATTCGGGACGCGCTGGCGATTGTGAGATGACCTCTACGACCATCACATTCTTTTGATATAATACGTCCCGTATGCATCGCGAAGAAGCTGCCAGTTCTGAATGCCCTGGCAGCGGTGGAGTGCGTATTCCTTGGTTCTCTTCGGTTTTCCATCAGGAAAGTTGTCACGGGTTGAGCCGGAAATGCCGGTGGAAACTTCCAGCTCCCTGGCGATGAATCCGGTGATCGCATCCTCAAACTTTGGCGATGCGAGGTAGCCCATTCCTGCAAGAGCCGCCAGGGAACGGCGTTGTCCGTTTTTCCCAAGTTCATCGATCAAATAATTTTCGGTCCGGGTCGAATCGAGTTCCATCATGGCCTTGGCCATGATCGCCATGTAAAATCCGTCAACGCCGTCATCCGCGGACTGTTCGTACGCGCGCCTCACAAGGGGCCAATGGGCTGGCTGATGGGTGGTGGCAAGCGCCTTCATGCTGTCGATCAGCGACTCAAGATCGGACGAGGGGGAGTAGCCTTGTCTTACCCTTTCCATGGCTTTTTCGAGAGGTCCATCGTAAGCGTGGAACGATTCCCATGGGTCTCGAAGGGCATTGTCATAAAATCCAAGCGCCGGTCCTTTGATCAATCGGGCCACCGCTGTCCTTCCTGCGTTCGAGTCGCGATGATTCAGTCGTTCCACCACTTGATCCAAGAGCGTGAATCGCTGACCCTGTGTGATCGCTAGGAAGCAAACATCGTCCACCACCGGATCATCTTGCTCGAACAATTTCAAAAAATCGGCATCGCTGAATTTTGATATCTCTTCGATGCGATCGGAATCCGGCGGCCGTCTTCGGAACAATTTGCCATACAGCGCGAACTGGTGGTTCTCGAACACTTTGTCTCCCACAGACCTTGACAGGACGTCGTCCGCGTCGGTGAGCATGGTTGCGAGATGCTCGGGCGAGGGAGAGGTTTGTTTCGTCGCAGCGACTGCGGCGCAACCGCGCCGCACCAAGGGATTGATCGAGTGTGACCGCGCCTCAATGAACGCTCCGTCGGAGATCAGAGGCGCCTCGCCTTGGAATCCACCTTCGAAGTGATCGAGCGCCTTGTGCCATTCATCCGCAGTTTCAACGATGCTAAGCAGGAGCGTCATGGTTTCGAGTTTCTTGGCTGTCGTTTCGAAGTCATAAGACAGTTTGTGAGCTTCCTGAACCGTGGCATCCGGAGGAAAAATCCGGTCGAGAACAGCAAGTGAGGCTTTCCCCAGGCCACGGTCGGGAATCCTTTCGAACGCGCGAGAGATCGTCTCCAGAGGTTCCAGCCGAGGACGGAACGCCATGCCCTCGCTGAACTGGCCGCATCCAACTCCACGACCCGTATAACGGCAGTATCCGGTTCGCTTGAAACTGTGGGCGCATGGGTGGCCGGTAATATCCTCGTAGTCCTTCGGGTTCACTGGAGGCATGCTTCCGAGAGTAAAACCGCCTCCTCCGTCAGGGCTCGGGTGGAATTTTTCCAGCTTTTGCTCGTTGGAAATCAACATGCCGGCTCGCTTCACTTCGACCCCGTGCATACGCTGGAGGCAACGTGAGCAAGTAGCACCGTAGGCGGCTTTTGTTTTGGTTGGCCAGAGCAACCCTCCGATCGCGAGGATCGCGATCAGCCAGATCGCAATCCGCCACCACCTGATACTACTTCCGGCGGGTTTCATGATCCGCCAATTTAGCTGCTGCGGCGTAGGCGAAAATCTAAAAATCCCTGTTTCGCGCAAATTTCACCGAAACTTCACACCCAGCCCCGTCGTCAGCGCTTCGAGGACTTTCTGATGGGCGGTGTCGATCTCCTCCGTTTTGAGCGTGCGGGTGGGCTCGCGGTAGTGGAAGCGGTAGGCGACGGATTTGCTGTCAGCGGCGATCTTCTGGCCGGTAGGGTCGGTGAAGACGTCGAAGCACACGGCGGAAACTAGCAGCGGCTCGGCGAGTTTGGCGATGACGGCTTCGATCTGGGCGTTCGGCGTGGTGAGCGGGAGTTCCATCGCGGCGTCACGCGAGGAGCCGGGGAACTGCGGGAGGTCCTCGACGTGGCTGATGCCGTTGAGAAGTTTGCGGAGTTTTCCGAGATCCAGTTCGGCGACGAAGACGGGGGTGGTGAAATCCAACTCACGCTCGCGGGCGGGGGTGAGGCGGGCGAAGACGCCGATGTTCTGGTCATCGACCTTGATGTCGCTGGCGAGCACGAAGCCGGGGCGGTCCTTCGGGGTGAAGGTGATTTTGCGGTCGCCCAGCAGGGCGGTGAGGATGCCTTTGAGGTCGTAGAGATCGGCGGGACGCTCGGCTTGGGACCAGCCGGCGGGTTGGGCGGAGCCTGAAAGGAGCAGGGCTAACGTTTCGCTTTCCTGGTCCTTGGCCTTGCCGCCGCCGGCGTTACGGAAGACGCGGCCCATCTCGAAAAAGCGCAGCGATTTCGCCTGTTGGCGGATGTTTCTAGCCGCGGAGGCGATGAGGCCGGGGATGATGCTTGGGCGCATGACGGCATGGTCCTCGCTGAGCGGGAGTTTCACGCGGATGACATCGCCGTCCTGCAACGGGCGCAGCGGGAGGATGTCGGAAACCTGGGTGTCCGAGATGAGCTTGATGGTCTGGCATTCGTGCAGGCCGAGCGCTGCGAGGCGTCGGCGGAGGACCATGTCGGCATCGTAGGCGGCATCGACCGGGCTGGCGGGGACAAAGGTGCCTTGGAAACGCGACGGGACGTTGGCGAGGCCGTGGACACGGGCGATTTCTTCGACCAGATCGATGTGGCGCTGGAGATCGGCGCGGAAGGAAGGGACGTCCCAGGTGCCGTCGGCGAGCTTGGTCAGGCCGAGGCGGGTGAGAATTTCTTCGGCGTCTGCCAGTGCGATGGAGCCGCCCATGAGTTGGTCGAGTTTTTGTGCGTCGAGCGTGACGGAGCGCACGAGAACGGGAGCTTCACCGGCGAGTTGGGTCGTATCTTCAGCGGTGCCGCCTGCGATTTCCAGGATGAGTTTGACGGCGAACGACGAGGCGGTGACGACGCCTGCCGGATCCACGCCGCGCTCGAAGCGGTATGACGAATCCGATGATAGGGCGGTGCGGCGCGAAGTGCGACGGATGCCTTGTGGGGTGAAATAGGCGGACTCCAACAGAATGTCGGTGGTGGACTCGGTCACGCCACTTTCGGCTCCGCCCATGACTCCCGCCAAGGCAAGGGCGTGGCCGGAGGAGTCGGAGATGACGAGATCGTCGGTGGAGAGGACGTGGGTGGAATCGTCGAGCGCGAGGAAATTTTCGCCGTCAAGGGCGGTGCGGACGACGATGCCGCCATGAAGTTTCGCGGCGTCGAAGGCGTGAAGCGGTTGGCCGAGTTCGTGAAGCACGTAGTTGGTGACATCGACGATGTTGTTGATCGGGCGCAGGCCGATGGATTCAAGGCGTTGTTTGAGCCAGGCGGGAGATTCCTTCACGGCGACGCCGGTGATTCTAACAGCAGTGTAGAGCGGGCAGGCTTCGGGGGCTTCGATGCGGATCGTGAAATCGCGGGCGATTTCCGATTGCCGGACTGGAATTTCCAGAGGCAGCAGCGGAGTCTTCAGCAGTGTGGCGAGCTCGCGGGCCATGCCGCGGTGGCTGAGGAGGTCGGGGCGGTTCGGGGTGACTTCGAGTTCGAGCAGGGTGTCGGAGTCGAAGAGTTGTTTGACGGGTTTGCCGATTTCCGAATCCGGCGGAAGGATGAGCAGACCGTTCTCGCCTTCCGGCAGGCCGATTTCTCCTGCAGCGGCGAGCATGCCTTTGGATTCCACGCCACGCATCTTGGTCTCGCCGATGGTGAAACCGCCGGGAAGTTCCGCGCCGGGGAGGCAGCAGGGGACTTTGTCGCCGACTTTGTAATTCTGCGCGCCGCAGACGATCTGGCGGAGCTGGCCTTCGCCGGCATCGACTTGCGTGACTTTCAGCTTGTCCGCATTCGGGTGCTGGACGGCTTCCATGATCTGCGCGACGACGATTTTTTCCGAGGCGATGCCTTTCGAAACAATGCCTTCGACCTCGACGCCGGCGAAGGTGAAGAGGTCGTCGATTTCCTTGATGGATTTTCCGGATAGATCGAGATGGGTGGCGAGCCAGTTTAATGAGACGTTCATGGGAAGAGGATAGGAGATCAGGGATCGGAGATAGGGGATGGAAGAAGAAGAATTTGTCGTCAGCGGTCTTCGTTGTGGTGGGTTTCCACGCCGCGAGTGAAGAGATAGATGGATTTGGAGAGTTGGTTCAACCGCTCGTGCAGTGAATGAAATAACTCCTCATCTCGGAGTGACTCAGTTTCGAAAAGAGTTTCCAGATGGTCGACCGTTTCGAGCGCTGAACCATAAGCGTAGTCGAGAAAACGCAGGTATTCGGGCTTATGGCGACGACGTCCGTAGCCTTCGACAATATTGGATTTCACGGATTTCATGCTACGCCGGATCTGACTGCCTTCCTCGTAGAGTTCATACTTCGGAAGCGACACCAAGGTCATGCGATGAATCTCAATCACCAGCTCACGAGCGATGATCCAGATCCTCAGCTTTTTGTAACCCAGAGAGTCCGATTCCATGATCTTCTATCTACCATCTCCGATCCCTGATCCCCTATCTTTTTTCAAGCAAACTGCTTGAGAAACCGGGCGTCGTTTTCGATGAGGAGGCGGATGTCCTTGATGCCCCAGCGGATCATGGCGAGGCGGTCGAGGCCCATGCCGAAGGCGAAGCCGGTGACTTTTTCGGGGTCGAAGGCGTTGTCCTTGCGGGACTGGTTGATGGATTCGAAGACGGC
>JBGSTM010000123.1:0-3517 GCA_041736495.1 Akkermansiaceae bacterium | reverse complement strand
GGCCGGCGGCCCAGGCGCGCGGCTCGTTCATTTCGTGGATGGCATGCAGTCCGCGCGGGGAGGAGAACGCCCGCCGGGTGAAGGTGCCAGAGGTGGTGAGTTGTTTGTAAAACGCGTCCGCCAGATCGTCGTTTCCCGCCTTCCCCGGATAGAGCCGGGCGACGCGCGGCCACTCGGATTCCGGCAGGCCGATCCAGAATTCCAGGCCGAGCGGATCCGCGAGAATTTCCCGCCAATAGACACCGAGGGATTCCCCCGTGAGCCGCCGCACCGGCTCGTCGGTGAGCGCGCTGAACGTCCGCGGGTGGTAGCCCTGGTTTTCCCCCAAGGTCCAAGCCGGCGTCTGCGCCTCGATGGCATCCACCACTTCGGCGTGTTCGAAGATGCTCACCTTCCGGTCAAGCGCTGAGAGTCCGCATTGATGGGAAAGCAAGTGGGAAAACCTCGCTCCCTCCACCGGAAACCGCGGCCAGACCTCGTTGACCGGAGTTTCCACGGATAGCCCTCGGCTTTCCAGCGCCATGAGCACGGTGGCCGCCGCCGGGACTTTTGTGGCCGAATAGACGGGAATCAGGGTGTCGACCGTCCATTCCCGGGTCTTCTCCCGCTCGCACCAGCCGTGGCCTTCGGAAATCAGCTCGATCCCGTCCCACCAGACGCTGATGGATGCGCCCAGTTCCCCCCGGTCACGGAAATTCCGTTCAAAAACTTCGTGGACTTTACCTAACACCGAGGGACTCACCGCCATGCAGCTGTGTGTCTGATCCCGCTTCACCGTGCAATCCCGAACTGTTTTCCACAATCAGCCCCGGCTCCAGCTCGGCCGGCTGGGACGACCATTCCTCGATCAAGCGGAAGGCCACCGCCAGCAAGGTGGGCCCTAGGAAAACCCCCACCAGACCGAAAGCCAGAGCACCGCCGATGACTCCGCAGAAAATCAGGATGAACGGCATTTTGCTCCCTTGGCTGATCAGATACGGCCGCAGGAAATTATCCACACTGCTGATGGCAAGCAGTCCCCACAGGGCGAGAAATATTCCGAATCCCGGCTTGTCCTGCGCGAACAACCACAACGTGGCTGGAATCCAGATCATTGGCGGACCGAAAGGAATTACCGCGAAAAAGAACGTCAACACCGAGAGCAATACAGCGCCAGGCACCCCGGCAATCCAGAATCCAAGGCCCGCGACCAGCGCCTGGGCGATGGCCGTGCCGAGGATCCCATAAATCACCCCGCGCACCGTGTCGCCCGCCACCTTGAGCAAATGTTTGCCGCGACTCCCAGCCAGCCGGTCGGCCGCGATGGACAGGCGGCTCGCAAGCACCTCCGCGTCCTTCAGCAGGAAAAACGCCAGAAATCCGCTTAGCACCAGTTGGGTCACCCCCTGCCCCACCGCCAAGGTCGCCGTGAGCAAACCGCTCCACGCCCAGGTGAGGAATTTCCCCAGCAGAGCCACGAAGCTCGGCCGGTTTGCGGCGTTCTCGGCCTTTTCATCCAGCTCCTCCTTCGAAGCAGGCGGTGCGTCCGTCACCACCGAACCATTCTCGTTCTCGATGACGATCTTCGGGCGCAGCGGCAGAGTTTTCACCTCCTTGTCGAGTTGTTCCAACATCGGCTTCCGGTCCTCGGCGATTTTCTCCCAGTAGCCGGCGATGTCATTCCCAACAAGTGGCACCTTCTCCATCCACGCCGGTGCCTGATCCGGAGCCGAGCTCACCCAGTTGCGCGTCGCTTGGGCCAGATCCTTGCCGTCCTGGGCGAGGCTGAAACCGATCAAAACAATCGGCCCGGCAAGCACCAGGGTGATCGTCAGGGTGACAAAACAAGCTGCCAGGGTCCGCGATCCGCGGAACCAACGGGTGAAAATCCGCTGCAGCGGATTCAGCGCATACGCCAGGATCATCGCCCACGACAACGCGGTGATGAACGGCCGGAGCACCGAAAAACAGCCGACCAGAAGCAACAACAACGCCAACCAACCTAGCAGGGGTTCGACCTTGAAGCGTTTGTGAATTTCGTCTGATGCCATTGATTGCAAGGAGACTAATCAGCTTTTCTCCGATCTGCCAGCGAGTTTCACGGGGTTTTTACACTTCTCTCAAAACGAAAACGCCCGGACTTGCGTCCGGGCGTTTTGAGAAAAAACTGAATTTCGGCGGCTGCCGGAATTAGCGGGAGTAAAGTTCGACGATGAGCTGCTCGTTGACGAGTGGATCGATGTCCTCGCGGTCCGGAATGCGGGTCACGGTGGCTTCGAGCTTGTCCTTGTCCACCGTGAGCCAGTCCTTGATCGGCATGGCTTGGGTGAGGTCGGTCATGCGGTTCACGAGTTGCTGCGAGGATGGCTTGGCACCGACCTTGATCACATCGCCGGGCTTCACTTGGAAACTGGCGATGTCAACGGTGCGGCCATTCACGAGGATGTGGCCGTGGTTGACGGATTGACGGGCGGCCTGGCGGCTGTTGCCGAAGCCAGCGCGGTAAACCACGTTGTCGAGACGGCACTCGAGCAGTTGGAGAAGGATCACACCGGTGATTCCACGGCGGCGGGAAGCCTCTTCGTAGTAACCGCGGAATTGCTTTTCGAGCACACCGTATTGGAAACGAAGCTTCTGCTTTTCGCCGAGGGCGACGGAGTATTCACTCTTCTTTTTACGACCGGCACGGACGCCGTGCTGGCCGGGTGGGAAGTTGCGGCGTTCGAATGCCTTGGATGGGCCAAAGAGGGAGACACCGAAACGGCGGCTGATCTTTGCGCGTGGACCTGTATAACGTGCCATATAAGAATTTCTAAAAGGTTAGGACTAGACGCGGCGGGCCTTCTTCGGGCGGCAACCGTTGTGAGGAATCGGGGTCACATCGCGGATGGAAAGAATTTCCAAACCAAGACCTTGCACGGCACGCACAGCAGACTCACGGCCGGAGCCTGGGCCCTTGACGCGGACATCGACTTCCTTGAGACCGTGTCCCATGGCCTGGCGGCAGGCGTCTTGCGAAACCACCTGGGCGGCGTAAGCAGTGCTCTTGCGGGAACCCTTGAACCCCATCTTGCCGGCGCTGGACCAACCGATGGCATTGCCACTTGGATCCGTTACGCTGACGAGGGTGTTGTTGAAAGTCGCGGTCACATGGACGATACCGCGGGTGACATTCTTGGAGCCCTTGGCTTTGTGAATCTTAATCTCTTCCTCGCCTCCGCCGATTTCGGCGAAGATGTCGCGCTTGACGTCCTTTTTCGGCGCTTCTCCGATTGGAGGAGTGGCGGCCGCTTCAGGAGCAGGAGTGGTGGCGGGTGCTGGAGCTGCTACGGGCTCAACCGCCGGAATTTCGGCGGAATTTTGGTTGGTTTCTTCAGACATGATTACAAAAAATTACTTCTTCACGCCGACCGTCTTCTTCTTGCCCTTGCGAGTGCGGGCATTGGTGCGGGTGCGCTGGCCACGGACGGGCAATCCACGCTTGTGACGGATGCCGCGGTAGCAGTTGATGGAGGTCAGACGCTTGAGCTGCGACTGG
>JBGSTM010000101.1:0-24307 GCA_041736495.1 Akkermansiaceae bacterium | reverse complement strand
CCGCGCGACGACCACGGTGGCCACCAGCGCGACGACCGTGGCCCACGCCAGGAGCGCTTCGAGCGCGCGCCTCGTCCGGTCATTCAGGGGACCGAAGCCGGCATGACCCGCCTGTTTCTATCACTCGGCAAGACCCACGGCGTGATGGCCAAGGAAATCGTCGGCATGCTCTATCGGGAAGTCGGATTGCCGGACGGCTGCCTTGGGCGTATCTCGCTGTTCCCGAAACACTCGCTGGTCGACGTGCCCGAGCAATTCGTCAGCCAGGTGATGGACCGCACCCGCAACGCCCGCCTCCGCGGCCGCCCGTTCCGCATGGACGTGGACCGCGGCCCCGGCGACCGGGGGTGAAGAAGTGATTGATCCATGACCGACCTATCAGGCAATCCGCGGCGGTTCGTCCTCTTCACGGTCTTCTACAATGCCCGGGCCTACTACCCGGTGCTGGCGATCCTGTTTCTCGATCTTGGGCTGACGCTCGACCAGTTCGTCCTGCTCAACCTGATCTGGGCGGCGACGATTTTCCTGTTCGAGGTTCCGTCGGGCGCGTTGGCGGACACGCTTGGCCGGAAAAAACTGCTAGTCACGGCGTCCTCGCTGATGGTGGTGGAAATGTCCTGCTTGTTGTTAGCACCACGAAACGGCGGAACCATGCTGCTTGCCTTGTGCGTCGTGAACCGCATTTGCTCCGGCCTGTCCGAAGCCTGCGCGAGTGGAGCGGACGAGGCGCTGGCCTACGACTCGCTGCCGGAAAACGAACGGGCGGGCGCGTGGGACAAACTGCTGGCCACCGCGATGCGCTGGCGCTCGGTCGGGTTTGTCATCGCAATGGTGCTCGGAGGATTGATTTATGATCCCGTTCCGATGAACCGGCTGCTGCCAGATCATCTTCATCTGTCCGCGGATCTCGCGCACCGGCTGCCTGTCGCGGTCGTGCTTTGCCAGGGCCTTGTGTGCCTCGCCATCACGCTGCGCATGGTGGAACCGCCCAGACACGCGGGTCATGATGTCGGTGGCACGTTTAGAAGCGCTTTCAAACTCACCTTGGAGACGGCGCGCTGGGTTTTCACGAATCCGAAGACTCTGGTGGTCGTGGTGGTCGGACTTACGGTTGATGCGGTGGTCCGGAACTTTGCGACCCTGACCAGCAGCTATTACCGGCTGATCGAACTACCGGAGTGGACCTACGGATTCATCGGGGCCTCGCTGGGACTGCTAGGATGGTTCGTGCCAGCGGTCGCGGCGAAATTGAACAGCCGCTTCAGCACCCTGGCCAATCTCGGCATCGCCGCCGGAATCGCGCTGCTAGGGTTGGCGGCGCTGGCTCCCGCGTGGCCGGTTTACGGAATCCTGCCCGCGATGTTGCTGATGACGATGATGGGTTTCCTTGGCTTCACGGTGAGCCGTGCGCTACATGCCGAAGCGGACTCGGCGAAACGCGCGACCGTACTTTCGGTGAAGGGACTGGCTTTCAATCTGGGCTACGGGGTGTTCAGCCTCGGATTTTCCCGGCTTCTCGCCCATTTTCCGGATCATCCCGCAGGATCGGCGCTGCGCAGCGCGTTGTTCTGGCAGGTCCCGGCCTTCGCGGTGGCGGTCATGCTGTTGCTGGCGTGGGGATCCCGCATGGAAAAAACCAAGAGCTAGAGTCAGTCTTCGGCGGAAAGACTCGCGTTCCGAAGGTATTCACAGATCACCGGGATCCGGTCGCCCACCGATTCCATTTCCAACAGACGCTGACGGATGTCCGCCTCGTGGATGAACTGCTGGCTGATGATGTCCGTCATCAATCCCGGGTCATCCGCCCGGTCCAACAGCGCGTACACTCCGTTCTGAACATCTTCGGGCAGATGCCGCATGGCGTCCTCCACGCCGCCGCGCAGGGTTTTCATGGCCGCGTCCGACTGATTCTTCGGGGAAAATTCGGAGATGACGGGCTCGATGCTGGCAAATGGATAATCGCGCTCGTCGAGCCACTCGGTGAAGCGGACGCGCATGACTCCATGGATGAGCAGTTGCGAGGTGCCGTCATTCTGTTCCCGCGACGCCCGCACGAGGCCGATGGTGCCTACCGGAGCGACGAAATCCGCAGGATCTCCGTCTTCCTCGCCGGTCAGCCGGGCCACCGCGAAGAAACAATCCCCCTCGAGCGCTTCCTCCAGCATTTTCCGATAGCGAGGCTCGAAAATATAAAGCGGCAACCCGCCATGCGGAAACAAAGTGCAGTCGGGTAGCAGCATCACGCCGCAGCGTTCGGGTAGGTGGATACTGGCCATTTCTTCGCGAGACTTACACCCGCATAAGGAGGGTGCAATACAGATAGATCGGGTGACAAGCGGATATTCTCTTGAAAAATTCCCAAAAACCGTTTTTTCCAAACAACATCCGCGTGCGGCGACGCTCTTCGCGGGATTCCCATAGACCCACTTTTCTACCCCATGATTGAAGTCGAAAACCTGACCAAGCAATTCGGCACCAAGCGTGCCGTGGACAACCTGACCTTCACCGTCAACAAGGGCGAGGTGCTCGGATTTCTCGGGCCGAACGGCGCTGGAAAATCTACCACCATGCGGATGATCACCGGATTCATCCCGCCCTCCTCCGGGGACGCGAGGGTCTGCGGCATTTCCATTTCCGATGACCCCACCGCCGCGAAAACCAAAATCGGCTATCTGCCGGAATCCGCGCCGCTCTACAACGACATGACGGTCGTCGGATTCCTGAGATTCTGCGCCGCCATCCGCGGGCTCACGGGCACCGCGAAAAACGACGCGGTCGAGCGCGCCATCGACACCTGTTTCCTCGGAACAGTCGCCAAACAATCCATCGACACACTTTCCAAGGGCTACCGCCACCGGACCTGTCTCGCCCAGTCATTGCTGCACGACCCCGAGGTGCTAATCCTCGACGAGCCGACCGACGGTCTCGACCCGAACCAGAAATTCGAAGTCCGGCAACTCATCAAACGTCTCGGCGAGAGCAAGGCGATCCTGTTCTCCACCCACATCCTTGAGGAGGTCGAGGCCGCGTGTACCCGCGCGGTGATCGTGGACCGGGGAAAAATCGTCGCCGACGGCACGCCCGCCGAATTGCTCGCCCAGTCCGAAACCGGCTCGCTCACCGACTTGTTCCGCAAGGTCACCTCGCGCGACACCGAAGTCGCGGCCTGAGCGGACTGAATCTCAAATTTGAAATATCAAATCTCAAATTCCCCAATCCATGTCTTCCTTCACCATCTACAAACGGGAACTCTCCAGCTACTTCTCCCAGCCGACCGCCTACGCGATCATCGTGATCTTCCTGCTGTTCTCGACGGGCTTCACCTTCACCTTCGGCGAGTTCATGCGCGTCGGCGACTCCTCGCTGGAGTGGACGTTCTTTTTCTGGCATCCGTGGATCTACATGCTGCTGGCACCGGCCGTCGGCATGAAACTCTGGGCCGACGAGCAACGCACCGGCACCATCGAACTGCTAGGCACCTTCCCGATTTCCACCTGGAGCGCGATTGTCGGGAAATTCCTCGCCGCCGCCACCGTCTGGCTCATCGCCCTGGCCCTCACCTTCCCGATCGTCATCACCGTGAACTATCTCGGGAACCCCGACAACGGAGCGATTCTGGCAGGTTATCTCGGAAGCTTCCTCGTCTGTTGTACGTTCCTCGCCATCACCATGCTGGTCTCCGCCTGCACCCGCGACCAGGTCGTGTGCCTCATCGTGTCGGTCGCCGTCTGTGTGCTCATCGTACTCTGCGGCTATGATCCGGTCACCCGGGAGCTGTCGAAAATCGTTCCGCCGGGCGTGCTCGAAGGCATCGTTTCCTTCGGCGTCTGGGATCATTTCAGCTCACTCAACAGCGGACTGTTCCGCCTGAAGGACTTCATCTGGTTCGGCACGATCATCTTCGTCTGCCTGCTAGGAACCAGCGCGATCCTATCGTCCAAGCGCGCCTGATCCATTTCAAATCCCAATCCAACTCTACCGACCATGTCTGTCAAAACCACCCATCCGGTCACCCGCGCCGCCTTCGGCGTTGCCGCGCTTGTCGCCATTGCCGTGCTCGCCAACTGGCTCGTCTCCCTCACCCCGCTCGGCAACCGGGGTGCGGATTTCACCGAGAACAAGGTCCACACCCTGTCTCCCGGCACCCGCGCCATCCTCACCGAGCTCGATACGCCGGTCGTGATCCGATATTATGCCTCGCGGAACACCGACTACATGCCGGAGGAATTGAAACTCCACATGCGCCGCGTGGACGACCTGCTGAAGGAATATTCCTCCATTTCCAAAGGCAAACTCCGGATTGAAAACCTCGATCCCGAACCGGATACCGACGCCGAGGATTCCGCCAACCTGGACGGCATCAACGGCCAGCGCATGGACGACCAGAACCTCTACTTCGGTCTCGCCATCTCCTGCCTGGATAAAACCAGCGTAATCCCCTTCATCGATCCCCGCGGTGAAACGATGTTGGAATATCAGATTTCCAAAGCCATCGCGGAAGTCAGCACCCCCACCAAACCACGCATCGGCATCATGTCCGCCCTGGATCTCAAGGGCGCTCCCGCCATGATGCCCGGCCAGCCGCCGACTCCGGGCTGGGTGATCTATCAACAGCTCAAGCAGTCCTTCGACGTGGTGGACGTCCCGATGGAATCGACCACGATCGATCCCAAGGAATTCAAAGCCCTGCTCCTGTTCCACCCCGCCGGAATCACTCCGGAAACCGAGTTTGCCATCGATCAGTACGTGCTCAACGGCGGCACCGTCGTCGCCGCGCTCGACGCGTTCTCGGTTGCCGCGCAGATGACCGCACCTCCATCGAATCCGATGATGGGCCAGCAACCGCCACCGCCCACCAGCTCCACACTCCCCACCCTGCTTTCCGCCTGGGGAGTCACCTTCGAGTCCGGCCAGGTGCTCGCCGATCCCACCCTCGCCACCAAGCTGGGCGGCAACCGTCTTGGCATCGCCGTTCTCACTCTCGGCAAGGATTCCATGCCGCAGAAGGACGATGTCATCACCAAGGATCTCGGTTCCGTCACCTTCTTCCTGCCAGGTGCCTACACCAAGACCGGCAGCGGCGGAGTGGCGGCCACCACGCTCATCAAGTCCACCACCCAGGCCGGATTCGTGGATGCCATGAGGGCCTCGCAACTCGATCCAACGCTCGCCCGCACCCTCAAGTCGAACGGCACCGCCTACGACCTCGTGACCCATCTATCCGGCACTTTCAAGACGGCCTTTCCTGATGGAAAACCGAAAGCCGCCACCGAAGAACCCAAGGAGCCCGATGCCAAGGATGCGCCCAAAGAAGAGCCCAAGCCGGAGTCACTCAAAGATGGTGTCGCGACCGGCAACGTCTTCCTCATCGCCGATGTCGACGCGTTCTACGATCGGTTCGCTTATAATATCCAGAATTTCGGCGGCCAACAGCTGGCGACACTGTCCAACGGAAACGCCACCCTGCTCTTCAACATCCTCGACCAGGCCGTCGGCTCCAAACACCTGATCGGTTCCCGCTCGCGGGCCGCTGTTAGCCGCCCCTTCACCGTGGTGCAGAAAATGGAAGCCGATTTCAACAAGACCGTCGGAGCCAAGATCGAGGAGTTCCAGGAAAAGCAGAAAGCGGCCCAACAGAAACTCAGTGAGCTCCAGGCCCAGAAGAGCGGCGGTTCCGAACTCACACTCTCACCGGCCCAGGAAGCGGAAATCAAAAAACTGCGCCAGGAGCAGGTCGAGTATTCCAAGCTCATCCGCGAGCAGGAGAAGGATCTCCGCCGTCAGAAGGACAAGCTTTCCGGAAAAATCACCCTGTTCAACGTCGCCGCCGTGCCGGTGCTGGTCGTCGTCGTGGGAGTGGGATTCTTCCTCCAACGTCGACGCTCCACGCGGGCCAGATAAGAGAGTTGATAGTGGATGGTTGATAGTTGATAGCGAAGAACCCTCAACCTCGCTGCCGCCGACCTCCACTTCTTCCTCTTCCCATCAACCATCAACTCTCAACCATCAACTTCTTCCCACCATGAACAAACGCCAGGTTACCGTCCTCTGGGTCATCGCCATCGCGCTCGGCCCGGCCGTGGCCACTGTGAAACTCAGCCAGAACAAGTCCACCCGCAGCGCCACCCAGCGCTCCGCCGGGCAAACCCTGTTCGAATCGTTCCCCGCCGCCGAGGCCTCCACGATCGACATCCAGGGCGCGGCGGGCACCGTCACGCTTGCAAAAAAGGATAACAAGTGGGGCATCGTGCAGCGCGACAACTATCCGGCTAACACCACCTACGTCAACGAATTCATCCGCTCCATCAGCGATCTTAAAATCACCCTCGGCATGGAGGCAGGTCCGTCCTTTGCTCCGCGCTTCGGGATGGACGAAGCCGCGTCCAAGCCCGAGGACCGCGGCCTGACCGCCACCTTCAAGGACTCGTCCGGCAAGGAAATCGCCAAGGTTTCGCTGGGCAAGAACATCGAGAGCGGGGCTGCACCGTCGCCGATGGGCGGCACCAGTTCGGTAGGCCGCTATGTGCGCAACCACGCCGACGAATCCGGCTTCTACGCCGTGAGCGAGATGTTCCCGTCCGTGAGCGACGAAGCCAAGCGCTGGCTGGATTCCGGATTCATCAACCCGGAGAAAATCAAATCCATCAGCCTCAGCCAGGTCGGCAAGACCGATCCCGCATGGAAACTGGTCCGCGACGACGAACAGGCGGAATACAAACTCGAAGGCGCGACCGGCACCGAGGTGCTCGACACCACCGCCACCAGTCCGCTCAAGTCGTTGTTTTCCTACGCGAGTTTCGAAGACGTCGTCCCAGCCGCCACGGTTGCCGAACGGGCGGACGCCGCGGGCAAGCGCACCGCTACCATCGAGACGCTCGAAGGCTTCACCTACACCGTGAACATCACACCCACGAAGCCCGCTTCCGAGAGTTTCCTCGTCACCGTGGATGTCGCCGCCACCCTGCCCACGGAGCGGAAAAAGGAAGAGGGCGAAAAACCCGAGGACGCGAAGACCAAGGACACCGTCTTTACTGACCGACTCAAGGCGCTCAACGAAAAACTCGCCAAGGAAAAAGCCTTCGCTGGCGTGACCTTCGAGGTCACCAAGAGCACCGTCGAACCGCTCCTCAAAGAGCGCGACGCCCTCATCGTCAAAGCCACCCCGCCGACTGCCGACGCTCCCGCTCCGGAAGCAGCGGTCCAAAACCATCCCGGCGGCATCATCGCCCGCCCCCGCGCCACCGCCACCACGCCGCCCATCGAAGCGGTTACCCCACCTATTTCCGTGCCACCTTCAGACGCAGAAGCCCCGCAAAAGCCAAAAGACGATTGACCCGTTTTTCACACGTAATCCGGCATTCAAGCCCGTTGCCATGTCATCAGGCTCAGTTTGGAATACAAAATTTACCCTGAGTCACCCGAAGCGATTGAGGGAAAACTCACCGCGGTTCCTGCCCCGTTCAGCCCGATTCGAATTCAGAATCGCGGACTTGGCCCAAACGCGCCGACTCCAGCAATTTTGTGTTAAAGATCGGCGTTCAGTTGGTAGGCGCTCATCACGGTCCGCACTCTGACCGTCAGAGCAACTGAAAAGCGATATCCACCAAATGCATCACTTCGGAAACCCGTTGAGGGACGTGCTTAAACCAGTTTGTGGCATGAAGGCTGGTTTTCCCTGAGGTCGCTACCTCGACCCACAGCCCCGCGATGTCCCGTTCACGACTCAGGTGGTAACTCGATTTTCATTCCTCCCGGACCCGCCAGAACATCCTTGGTTCGGTAGAACTCATGTTCAGGAGGTCTCCGCCGGTTTGCGCCTCGAAAGGAAATCCGTCGGGTTCCCATGACAGCGGGAGCATCGTCGCGCTCCGCTCGAGTTGATACATGGTGCCAGGTTGTCCCTGAAAATCCGACTCATAGGAAAACTGTCCGATTTTTCGGAAATCACTCATCACAGGCGTCACGCTTGCGGGAGGTGTGGCTGACAATTCCGCGTCGATGTCTGTCAGACTTCCGTTGATATTCTGGTAAACGTAAAGGTCGGTCGCACCATTGATCGCTTGGACGTCGTCATAGAATTCACGATAGTAACCTGAGCCGCCACTCGGGGAAAACTCGACTCGGTAGGTCCCGTCCGACAAGCCCTTCACGATGTAAGTGCCATCGGCAAAAGTCAGGGTGGAGTTCACGAGAAACCAGCCGTTGTTTGCCTGTTCCCAACGCCTGACGAACACCTCCACTCCCTCGATGCCGTTGCCCGATTCATTTCGAACGGTTCCCGAAATTGACAGTGCCTGCGACAAAGCAGCATCGATACCACCGACAGAGGCCTGGCTATCCAGATTTATTTCCGATGCGCCGCTGAGTGTGGACGAACCGAAATAAAACTGCTGGGCATAAACACCATTGGTGCGATCCATAAAACGCACCCGGAAAAGACCGGGCGGCAAATTCTCGATGCTGTAGGCTCCGTTGCTGTCGCTGACGGCTTCAGCATTGAACTCATAGCGACTCGAGGCTGTGTTGAACAGGAAAGCCTGTGCGAAGATTCCCGCAACTGGTGCGGAAGTATCATCGTCCGTAATGGTTCCAGCGATGACGTTTGATTGATTGATCGGGCTCAGTGTGCCGTTTTTGGAACCACTGGTCAGCAGCGCGTCCACGGTCACGGGCGTCGCATCGTCGAAATTGAAAGTGTTTTCGTAAAACTCGGTTCGATAAACGGACTGGCTGTTGTCATAAAATTCGACTCGATACTGACCGATTGGCAAGGCAGGGCTCGTGTAGTTTCCCGCAGAGTCTGTCTCGGCATAGTTCTGATACTGCCACGACGCACCGTCGAACCGGTATAAATAAATACCAATGCCTTCGAGCGGAGCTAGGGTCAACGCGTTGGTCACATTACCGGCAATCCTGCCTCCCGCAGTGAGGGCTGCATTGATGCCTGAGACTATCGAAACAGCAGCAAGCTCGATGTTCGTTCCCTCACCCAAGCCGGTCGCATTTAAATGGACCTCGGACAAGTGATAACCATTGAAATCGTCGAACGAGACCCGGTAGATTCCAGCGGTGAGTCCGCCAACACTGTAGTTTCCGTTTTGGTCCGTTGTTGCGGAAGAAACATACTCGAATGAATTGGGCGTGACCACCCGGTAAGCGTTGACCACGACGTTCGGCAGCGGTGCGCCGTTTCCTTCCTCGGTGATAGTGCCCTCGATTCGGCTTGCCGTGGCCAGCGAGGCGTCGATGACCGTGCCACCACCGGATGAAATGACAAAGCTCTCAGCCAGCGCCAAGATTGCTTTGTCGTTGTAAAACTCCGATAGATAGTTGCCGGAGATATCGCGGAACTCAACACGGTAAGACCCTGGAGTCAGACCCTGCATGGAGTAAAACCCGGAAGTATTCGTCGAGGCACCACTTGCATAGTCCCAGTTCCCGTTTGCCTCGTTGAGGCGGTACGCGGTGACGCTGACCAACTGGATCGGGCTGTTATTCGCGTCCGCGATCACCGTGCCCGAGAGCTGGCCGGCAAGGTCTAGACTCGCGTCGATTCCCATCACGTCCTGCCCTTCCAGAACCTCCACCGGATCGGCGGCATTGATTGTGGGCTTCCCGTTGTAGAATTCCCGGGCGTAGGTCACTGTTGGATTGTAATCGGCAAATTCCAAAAGGAACGTGCCATTCATCAGTCCCCCGAATGAATAGGCGCCATTCGCGTCGGTGGCTCTTGACGACTGATAGACCCATTCCTTCGTGCTGCTGTCGAGCCGGTGAAGATTCACCGAGATGCCCGTTACGGGTGTAGTGGCGTTGTTTGTCACCGTCCCCGAGATGCTCGCCGCATCGGCCAGTTCCCCATTCACCACCGTCTCGTTGCCGTCGGTGACTCCCACGTCGAGCGCACTCTCCACAGTATATTTGTTGGAGTGGAATTCTTCGGCGTAGCTCTCAGTGGGATCGCGGAAGTTGAGCCTGTATGAACCGACATCGATATCTTCGTAGCGATAGCCTCCCGTTCCATCGGTGGTGGTGGTCTGAAGTGTTTCCCAATATTCCTCGATCGTGTTGTAGCGGAACAGCGAAACCTCAATTCCAGCCAGCGTATTGCCGCTGGAGTCCGTGACGGTTCCCGAAATCGAACCGGAGATAGACTCCTCCAGCGTGATATCGATGTCCAAGGTGGTTGACCCCACCGCGACCGACACGTCATCCGCACTCCCGATGTCCGGCTTGTCATTGTAGAATTTTTCATCGTAGGTGCCCGAGTCGTCAAAGGCTCCGACCCTGTAGTCTCCAGCAGCAAGTCCGCCCACCAGGTAATTTCCATTCCCATCCGTGTAACCATTACTCACGTATTCCCAGTAGAGTAATGTGGTATTGTAGCGGTAGGCATAGACATAAATGTCAGGAATTCCCATGCCGGACCCGTCTGTGACCGTGCCTCCGATAAGGCCCGCCCCTGCCAACGCAGCGTCGTAGCCGGCCTGCGTCTCTCCCGAGTCGAGAGAAATGACAGCGGCGGAACTGAAGTTCGTCTCGTCATCATGATATTCCCGCTGATAGAGACCCGATGAATCATAGAATTCAATGCGGTGGTCTCCGGCCGTCAATCCTTTGAGGTCGTAAGAACCATTCGTTTGCGTGGTTGTCTGGTTCACATAATTCCATGTTCCGGATCCATTGTTGCGAAAGGCATAGACGTAGATGCCCGGCAACGGGTTTGCTCCGCCCTCATTGGTCACCGTTCCCTGGATTTTGGAAGCGTTGGCAAGCGAGGCGTTGGTAAGAACAGTGCCGGCAGAGGGAAGCAGGATATTTACGGCATTATCAAATTCGATTTGGTTGTCGTGGTGTTCGGGTGCGTAATTTCCCGCATCATCAGAAAAACGCAGGCGGTAGGTGCCGCCCTCAAGCCCGCCGAGGTCGTAGCTGCCATCGCCGAGAGTTAACCTTGATTTGACTTCCTGCCAGTTGGAGAGGGACGGACTCGTGGCACGGAACGCCGCGACACGAATATTGGAAAGCGGCGCTCCACCGCCGTCGGCAATGACGCTCCCGGTCAAACGGGCGCCTGCAGCAAGGGAGGCATTGATGCCAGTGAGGATTGTGGATTCCGAAAGAACAAACGGCGTGGCACTGGCGTAATCCGCTGCATTTTCATACCACTCTGGAAGATAGCTATTGAGGTTGTTGTCCTCGATACGAATCCGGTAAGATCCAGCAGGTAGATTTGAAATCTGATATTCACCATTGATATCCGTAAACGCCCCATACCATAAGTTCTCCTCGATCCGGGCTTGTATCTCAATGCCTTGTAACGGCGTGATGCCATCGGCTGCCGTGATCCTGCCCGATAGCTCGGCCGCGTGGCAGACAAAGGGGAGCGATATCAATACGAACCATAAGCAAGCAATCGCCCGCCTGAGGAAATGAGGGGTATTCATGGCATTTCGGAGTATCGCAGTATGGCCTAGCCAAAGCCGTGATGGTTCGCAATCTAACTTTCAGAAGACCTCGGCGAGACCAAACCCCGGTTTATCTCACTCCCGGTTGACGTTCAAGACGCATCAAATTCTCGACAAGACACACACGATCAACGATCAACGAAGTGAGCTCTTGCTCATACCTTTGCACCAAACAAGGGGCAGCTCCGAAGTCAGGGTCTTTATATGCGTCATGTGATTCGTCTCAACATTTTCACCCGTTCTTCAACCCGGATTCGTGCCAGGCATCATTGTTTGCAGCTGCCCACAGGCGGCTGCTCACCAAGCCCCGGGGGGGGGCCGCGCTCAGTCATTCCGCAATCCTACCGTGCGCCGCCGGATCTCCTTGCTCCGGCGGAAGAGACTTCGGCGCCACAAAGGCAAAAACTGTTCCTTCCACGCAGACCCGCTTTCAGGCGGCCTTCAATATTCCATCAGTCTGGCTGAAGCTGGAACTACCTACGGAAGATGCATCACTTCGAGAGCGCGTCGATCGCCGGCTGGTTCTTATATTGTTTGGCGAGATCGAGCGCGGTGACTCCCTGCTTGGAGATCACAGCGGGATCCACCTTGTGATCGAGAAACAAGCGGATGATTTCCGCACCGCCGCTGGCCGCGGCTTCGTGCAGCGCCGTGCCGCCGAGGTTGCTGAGCGTCATGGGATCGGCTCCGCCTGCAAGAATCGCCCTGGCGGTATCCAACTGGTTCTTGGCGGCGGCGTGGTGAAGCGGGGTCCATCCGTCGTTGTCGCGCGGGTTAGGCTTTGCACCCGCCTTGAGAAGGGCGGTGGCAACGGCCGGGTTGTTGCGGTCCACCGCGAGATGCAGCGGAGTGCGTTGCGAGGCGTTCACGCTGTTGGGATCGGCACCGGCCTCCAGCAGATAGAGGGCGATTTCCGTCTTGTTGCGGATCACCGCCTGTTCGAGCGGCGGGCGCGAGGTGGGTCGGCCGCCCTGGGTGAGGTTTTTCGCATCCGTGGCGATGTGAAGGCGCACGTCGGCGAGATCGCCCTTGGCGATGGCCTCGTCGATAGTCTGATAGATGGGAGTGGCGGCGACTTGGCCAACCACCCCGCCTTCCGGCACCTCGAGTTTTGCGGTCCAGACGATGGCGTTGAGTACGAGTCGCCGGAAATCCGGGTTCGCCCAGTGCTGATGGAAATGCCCGCCGGTGAAGCCGAAACCGCGGGATTTGTTCGCGTTTTCCACGGCCCACGCCAGCGTCTGCGGCACATGGTCCGCCAGCTGCTTGCGCACCGCGGGATTCCCGGAGCGCGGCCCGTCGTCCCCGAGCGAACCGGCGGGTGGCAGCGCTTGAAGCACCGGCGTCACATCCTCTCTCAGCCGCAGGTGGTAGTAAAATTCCTCCTCCACTTCGAACGGCCCGACGCCGTGAGTGACCGGATGTTTCGCGAGGATCGGCGAGGTCATTTTCCAGATCGGATTCACCGACCAATCCACCTCGAATCGGCCACCAATCGCATCGTCGAGCAGTGCCGCCATTTCCGCACCGTCCGGTTCGAGGGCGAAATGGAGCACGGCGAGTCCCTTGCCGGCTTCGTAGCGTTTCCGGAGTTCCGCCACCTTTCCGGCGGCGACGTGCCCGGCAAGCCCATCGCTGTAAATGACCAGAGTGTCGGCGGCTGCGACCTTGGAGGCGTCCTGTGGCCAGCCTTGGCTGACTTCCACGGTCAAGGGCAGTCCGCTCGCTTGCAGATGTTTGGCAAGCAGTTCGCAGCCGGCTGGATGCTCGTGAGCACCGGGCGCGTGGCTTTTCGGACCGGCGATCAGTAAAACATCGGCGGCACTGGCGGGAACGGCGGTCAGGCAACAGGCAAGGAGGAGGTTCTTCATGGCAGTGGAAGTCAGGTAACGGTTTTTATCGCTTGAAATTTCGGGAGACACGAAAATTCCCACCCTCGGTTGACAGGCGGGCGGCATTTGCATGGTATTTGATGCGCAGCTTTCTTGCACCCTAACCTCCAATTCAAATGCAACCCATCATGAACCGTCGCTCATTTCTCGGAAACTCCGCTCTCGCCGGCATCGGACTGGCTGCCAGCTCCGCATTTGCCCAGAACTCGCCAGCCGGTGCCAAAAAGGTGAAAGTCGGGCTCATCGGCTGTGGCGGACGCGGCAACGGGGCCCTCGCCGATTTCCTCAACGCGTGCAAGATTCTCGGGATTGAGGCTGAGGTGACCGCTACCGGCGACGCATTCAAGGACAAGGCGGAAAACGTCGGTAAAAAACACGGCCTCGCCCCGGAGAAGTGCTTCGGCGGATACGACAACTACCAGAAGGTTATCGCCACGGATTGTGATTACGTCCTGATGGCCACTCCGCCCGCCTTCCGCCCCGTGCATTTCGCGGCGGCGGTCGAAGCGGGAAAACATTGCTTCATCGAAAAACCGGTGGCCGTGGATCCCGTGGGAGCCCGCTCGGTGATCGCCACCGGCGAGAAGGCCAAAGCCAAGGGACTCGCGGTCGTGGCAGGCACCCAGCGCCGCCACATGGCCGATTATCTTCGGAACAAGGCACTCATCGACGCCGGAGCCATCGGCCAGATCAAGGGCGGCGTGGTGCAGTGGAACGGCACCGTGCCGTGGACGAAACGCCGCAATCCGGGTGAGTCGGACGCTTCTTACATGACCCGCAACTGGCTGAACTTCAACGAACTTTCCGGCGACCACATCGTCGAGCAACACGTCCACAACCTGGACGTTGCCGTCTGGTATCTCGGCCGCCTGCCCATCACCGCCGTCGGTTTCGGCGGACGTGCGCGTCGTGAAACGGGCAACATGTTTGACTTCTTCAGCGTGGATTTCGATTTCGGCGATGACGTGCACATCCACAGCCAGTGCCGCCAGATAACGGGTACCTACGGCCGGGTGGGCGAGCTTTTCACCGGCACCGAGGGTGTCTGCTACGGCGGAGGCAAGTTGAAGGGTAAGACCGTGGAGGTTCCCGAGTTCAAAATGGATTCCGACAACGGCATGGTCCAGGAGCACGTCGACCTGATCCGCGGCGTGATGACCGGCAAGCCGCTCAACGATGCGAAGAGCATCGCCGAATCCACGGTGGTCGCCATCATGGGCCGGATGTCCGCCTACACCGGCGAGCTGGTCCGTTGGAACGACCTGATGGTTAAGGAAGACTCGCCGCTCTACAATTTCGCATGCACGCCGTCCGCAGCAGATTTCGAGAAAGGCGACATCAAGCTCCCGGAAGAAGTGCCGCCTGTGCCCGGCAAGCCCTCCAACAAGGCAGGGTAAACCCTCTTGAACACGAAAGCAGTGCACACTACTTTCGTGGCATGAAAAGCATCACGCTGAGCGCCGTCGAGCATCTCATCGAGTTGGCCCGGGAAGAAGGCCGTGCCCGCAAGACCACGCTCAACGCGATGTTCCGCGAGTGGTTGGAGGAAATTTCGCGCGGCGACCAGCGCCGCAAGAAAGCCGAGGAGTCATTCAGCGGATGTCGCAATTCGACTCCGGCGGTCCATTCACCCGGGACGAACTGAATGAGCGCTGAATATCTCCTCGATACGAACCTCTTGGAATACCGTTTCCACCACAGCCCCATTGTCGCAGCCGCCCTTGAATCCGGCGCGTCCATCTTCTAGAGCGAAGATCTCCAGCATACACGCAACATTGGCCATCTGCGCATTTTGAATCCTTTTCTTCCAACTCCATGACAAGATTCCGCCCGTGCATCGACCTCCACCAAGGCAAGGTGAAACAAATTGTCGGCGGCAGCCTGCGCGACGAAGGCGCAGGGCCGACAGAGAATTTCGTGTCGGACCGGCCGGCGGGTTGGTTTGCGGAGACTTTCCGCGACCACGGACTAACGGGCGGACATGTGATCAAGCTGGGACCGGGAAATGACCAGGTCGCGCGCGAGGCACTGGCGGCATATCCCGGCGGATTGCAGATCGGCGGCGGGATCCATGAGGGAAATGCTCCGGAGTGGCTGGAGGCCGGGGCGAGCCATGTGATCGTAACTTCCGCGCTGTTTGATGCGGAGGGGAAATTTCTCGATGAGGTTTTGAGCTCGCTGGTGGGAAAAATCGGGCGGGACAAGCTGGTGATCGATCTTTCCTGCCGCCGGACGGTCGCCGGCTGGACGGTTGCGATGAACCGCTGGCAAACCCTCACCGAAATCATGGTGGATCACGCGACACTCGACCGGCTTGCGCCGTTTTGTGACGAGTTCCTGATCCACGCGGCGGATGTGGAGGGATTGTGCCGGGGAATCGATGTGGAACTGGTCGAACTGCTGGGGAACTGGGGGAAATGCCCGGTGACGTACGCCGGTGGCGCGGCGACGATGGACGATCTGTTACTCGTCGAACAGGCAGGCCGCGGAACAGTGGATGTGACGGTGGGCAGCGCGCTGGATCTTTTCGGCGGCAAGGGGCTCGTTTACAATGACTTGGTGGCTTGGAACCGGCGTGAAGCATGACTTTTCCGGAAAGCGGTTGCAGGTTCCGCACGCACTGTCATAACCTCCGCCCGTGCCGAATTCGGATATGCAATCTTTCACCGGCGAGGCGGTGATGAACCGCGATTTCCTGCGCTCTGTCTTTCAATCGATGCTCCGGGCGAGGATCTTGGAAAACAAGCTCTCGAGCCTCTACAAGGCGGGTAAAATCGTCGGCGGAGTGTATCTCGGACGCGGCCAGGAAGCGGTGAGCGCCACGCTCGGAACCGCCTTGATCCAAGGTACGGATTTCTTTGCCCCGCTGATCCGAGACCAGGCGGGACGCACGGCCTTCGGCGAGCCTTTGATCGATTGCACCCGGACCTACCTTGGCTCGGTCGAGGGACCGATGCGCGGGCGCGACGGGAACATCCACCGCGGGCGGCCGAAAATGGGCATGCCGGCGATGATCTCCCATCTCGGCGCGCAGGTGCCGGTGATCGCGGGGATGCTTTTCGCGAAGCGGTTGCAGGGAACGCTCGCCGGACGCGTCGGGGCGACCTGCATCGGGGATGGCGCGACATCGACCGGGGCGTTTCACGAAGGCCTGAATCTAGCAGCAGTCGAACAGCTGCCGATGGTGGTGGTGGTCGGAAACAACCAGTTCGCCTACTCGACGCCGAATCACCGGCAGTTCGCCTGCGGAGATCTGGCGGAAAAAGCCTGCGGTTATGGCGTCGGTGGATTTTCAGTGGACGGTACGGATTTGTTAGCTTGTGCCGCGGTGATCTGTGAAGCCGTGCGGCGGGCGCGAGACGGGTGTGGCCCGCAACTGGTGGTTGCGAGGCTGCTGCGGCTATCCGGGCACGGCGAGCATGACGACGGTGCCTATGTGCCGATGGAACTGCGTGCCGGCCATTACGGGCGCGACTGCATCGAGGTGGCAATGCGCCAACTGGTAGAAAACAACCTCGCCACGGTGGATGAGATCCTTGCATGGCAGGACCAGTTTTCCGACGAGGTCCAACGTGCCGTGGCCCAGGCCCAACAGGAAGCCGTGCCGGATCCCTATCGCGAGGACTGGACCGCGCTTTCTACCCGCTTTCCCCTTTCCTGCCCCCATTCCCCGTCATTTGCCCAGTGAGTGTGACCTACATCGACGCCATCCGCGAGGCTCAGGAAAAACTCCTGCGCGAAGACGACCGCGTGTTTCTCTATGGCCAGGACATCGCCACCTTCGGCGGTGCCTTCAAGGCGACCAAGGGGCTCGCCGAGCAGTTTCCCAACCGGGTCTTCGATGCGCCGATTTCGGAAGACGCGATGATCGGCATGGCGGTGGGCGCGGCCATCGAAGGCATGCGGCCGATCGTGGAAATGCAGTTCGCGGATTTCTCCTCGGTGGCCTTCAACCAGATTGTGAACCAGGCGGCGACGCATTTTTATCGGACCGGCGTGCCGATTCCCATCACCGTGCGCCTGCCCTCCGGCGGCACTCCCGGCTCGGGACCGTTCCACAGCCAGAGCATGGAGGGGATCTACGCGCAGTACCCCGGACTGGTCGTGCTGACTCCGGCGACCGTTTCGGACGCCTATCACATGCTCATCGACGGCGTGGCTCTGGATGATCCTGTTATTTTCTGCGAGCACAAATTTCTCTATCGGTGGCTCAAGGCGAAGTCCATCAATGGCGACCATCTGCCCATCGGCCAGGCGCGGATCATCCGCCCGGGCAAACACGCGACGGTCGTGGCCTACAGCGCGATGGTCCACGAGGCGGTGCGCGCCGCCGACCGGCTCCAACAGGACGGTTGGGAAATCGAAGTCGTCGATCTGCGCTCGGTGAAGCCACTGGACGTGGACACGATTCTGGCCTCCGTGGCGCGCACCGGGCGATTGTTAGCCGTGGGCGAGGCCTTCCCGTGGGGCGGCGTGACCGCTGAAGTGATCTCCCGGGTGACCGAAGAAGGATTCCACCTGCTGGACGCTCCGCCGCAGCGGTTGAACGCCCGCGACACGCCGGTCCCCTATCATCCGAAACTCTGGGCCGCCCACCGCCCGACGCCGGAATCCATTTGCGAAGCCCTGCGCAAACTGCTCACTTTCTAAACCCAAGCATTTCAGAATTTCAGGTTTTCAGCTTCTACCAAAATGCCAACCGTCCCCATTCTCATGCCACAGCTCGGCGAGTCCATCGCCGAAGCCACCGTCGTCCGGCTCGGAATCGCGGTGGGGGATTTCGTCCGCACCGACCAGGAAATCATCGAGGTGGAGACCAACAAAGCGATGATGGGCGTGACGACCTTGTGCGACGGGGTGGTGTCGGAACTGCGCGCGCAGGAAGGGATTTCCTACTCGGTCGGGACGCTTCTAGGTCTGCTGGACGTGACCGAGGAAGAGGTCGCCCGCACCGGCGTGGAATCACTCGAATCCATCGAGGCGAAGCGCGCCGCTTCCAGCCAGTCGAACAGCCCGGCCCAAGGCGAGGCAAACCTGCATTTCGCGCTCGATGACGACGCCTACGAGGAAGCCCCCGCCGTGGTTCCCAGCGTGAAAGGCCTGCCCGTACCGACCGGGGTGCTGGGCGCCCACTACATTTCCCCGCGGATGCGCGCCCGGATGGACGACCTCGGGATCCGCGAGGCGGACATCTCCGCCATCGTCGGAACCGGTGCCGGCGGCCGCGTCACGGTGGAAGATCTCGAACGCTTCCTCGACTATCTTGATGCCTGGCCAAGCTCCGCCGCGTCGCCGATGCGGTTAGCAGTGGCCGACGCCATGCGCCGGAGCTGGACCCGACCGCTGGCGACCGTGGGACTGCCGGTCCTGCTGGACCGTGTGCTCGACCACCGCCGCGGACAGTCGCCGAAACCAGGCCTCACCCTTTATTTACTGCGTGCCTTCGCCCTCGCCCTCACGGAGACACCTACCACCGCAGGCTATCTCATCGGCGACAAGGTGGTTCACCCGCGCTCGTTCGACATTGGCGTGGCCGTACAGGTGGAGGATGGCGTGGTTGTCCCCGTCGTTCGGAAAGTGGATCAAAAATCGCTGCTCGACCTCGTTTCGGAATACGACGATCTGGTGGACCGAGCCCGTCGCCGCCGCCTGACCGAGCAGGATTCCAGCGGCGGCATCGCGACAGTGACAAATTTCGGCACATTCGGACTCACTACCGGCACGCCAATCCCCCTCCCCAATGAAACCCTCATCCTCGGCATCGGTGCCGGAGTCAAAAAGCCCGTCTGGAGCACCCAGGTCGAAGCTTTCCTGCCCGCGACCGTCGCCGATCTGTTTCTCACCTTCGACCACCGTGTCGTCGATGGTGGAGGTGCCGGATTCCTGCTCAACCGGGTCTCGGCGCTCCTTCAACACCCCCAAAACCTGTAATTCCACCCCGCCTCGCCGTGGACATTTCCGAAAAGCCCGAAAAGGTGGATATCCCGAAAAAGGCGATCTACCGACTCTCGATTTACTATCGCTGCCTTCAGAAACTGATCGCCAACGGGGTGGCCACCGTGAGTTCCACCACGCTTGCCCGGGCCGCCGGCGTGAAGCCCGCGCAGCTCCGCAAGGACCTCGCCTACTTCGGCCAGTTCGGCACCCGCGGGCTTGGCTACCCGGTCGACGTCCTTTCCGCGATGATCCGCGAAACGCTCGGCCGCGAGCACCTGCAGCCGGTCATCCTCGTCGGTGCGGGAAACCTCGGCTCCGCGCTGCTGCGTTATCAGGGATTCGAAAAAGAGGGCTTCGAGGTGGTGGCTGCTTTTGACGCGAATCCGGAGTCCACCCGCTCCCGCGGCATCACCATTCCGGTCCATCCGGTATCGGAGGTGGAAGCGTTCATCGCCACCCACGGGGTGAAGCTGGCGATTCTCTGCGTGCCTGTCGAGTTTGCCCAGGCGGTCGTGAACCGACTCATCGCCGCCGGCATCCAGGGTGTGCTCAATTTCTCCCCGATCATGCTGGAGGTTACTCCCGACGTCACCGTGAACAACGTCGATCTGGCACTTGAGCTCGAGCATTTGAGCTACTTCATTCGTTGAAATTTCCGGCATTCGTGAAATTTTACTAATATTTCCGAACTTTCGCCCGTTGCCCCAAGAGATTCCCGTGCCTTCACCGATCCAACCACCGCATCCTACCACGCGGGAAGAGTTCATCGAGCAGGCCATGGACACCTATCAATCCGCGCTCATCGGCTATGCTGCGACACTCCTCAACGACACCGATCTCGCCCGCGACGTGGTGCAGGACACTTTCGCCCGGCTCTGCCATCAGGACATCGAGAGCGTCCGGCACAACCTCAAGTCCTGGCTGTTCACGGTCTGCCGGAACCGGGCCTTCGACCTCCTGCGGAAGGACAAACGCAAGCAACCGCTCGATGAAATCCAGTGGCAGCGGCTGGCCGGGCCGGAGCGACCACCCGATGAAGAATCCGAGAGACAGGATCGGATGCACCAAGTCACCGCGTGCCTCGACCGGCTCAGCTCCAATCAACGCGAAGTGATCATCCTCAAATTCCAGCAAGACCTCAGCTATCGCGAAATCCAATCCATCACCGGACTCACCACCGGCAACATCGGATTTCTGATCCACACCGGCCTCAAACGCCTCCGCGAGATTCTCCCTGCCGACCTCCGTTCCTGATATCCTCTTCTCCCATGCAGACCCATTCTGAAGATCCCCGAATCACCGCCTATGTCCTGGGCGAACTCACTCCGGAAGAAGCCGCCGCCATCGAGCAAGCTGCCGCTACGGATCCGGCGATTCGGGAAAAAATCCGCGAAGTCGTAGAAATCCAACGCTTTCTGAAAGAGCGGCTTACCACCCCGACCGCCCAGCTACTTCCCCGGCAACGCGAAAATATCCGCCGCATCGCCCGCGAGGGAAATGTCACTGCATTTTCAGGGAAATTCCGCCAGCCGTGGGTGATCGCCACCGCCGCAGCTGCCGTCCTAGCCTTGGGGACTTTCATTTTGCTTCGCGAACCTTCCCCTCCTCCGACGCAAGTCGCCGGACCCGCGGCCCCCGCTCCCGACGCATCCGCAGTCGCTGTCGAACCGCTCGCTCCCGCAGTGGACCCAACACCGCCCCGCCCGGCGATTGCCCGGAATGTCTTCATTCCCACCGCTGACGCACCGACGCTCGAACTGCCAATCTTGCCCGGAACTCCCAGCCTTGCCGAGATCACCAGGTCCATCGTTGAGGAAGACAAACTGCCAACACACGATTCGGTCTGGCTTGCCGAAATCCTCAACAATTTTCCGCTTCGCCTCGACGGAACCGCCGCCATCGCCCGCGGTGGAAATGCTCCGTGGCATCCGGACAATCGCGACAGCGGCATCCGCGCCCACGTTGCCACGCTCTCCACCGAGACGATCGCCTGCCCGTGGAAACCCTCCGCTACCCTTCTCCTCATTTCCGTCCGCTCGAACGGCCAACAGGACAGCGACGTCAGAATCGCCTTCCGCCCGAATCCTGAGAACGTCGCCCGCTACCGCCTTCTCGGCTTTCCGCCCCATGAAGGAACCCCTACGGCAAGCGTCCCCACCCGGTTACCAGCCGGTTCCTACACCACCCTCGCCATCGAAATCGAGTCCACCAAGCCCGGAGCTGAACTCGGCTCACTCGAATGGTCCGCCGACGACAAACCCGCGCCGTCGATTTCCCTCCAGCACAAATCCGCTGCCGAACCCTCCGACGACGCCCGCTTCGCCACCCTCGTCTGCACTTACTCTCAATGGCTCGCCGGCGAACAATCCGGCAGCATCGACCGCGAAATCATCTCCGCTCTCGCCCGCGAGAACACCTCCGCCACTCTCTCCACCGACCGGGCGGAGTTCCTGAAACTGGTCGAAAAGTCCTTGGGGCTGTAGCCGCCCGCCGGACCGCGAGTCTCCAGACTCGCAGCGAAAGAGGTGCCAAAGAACCGCGCGACCGGCATCTCCACTTTGGCACCCCTTTCGCCACCCTTACGAGCGCCACGGCATCCCGTAGGGTTTTGCATTTGCAAGCACCGCCGCGGGCGTCCATTGTCCCTCCCAGATGGATAGACGACTGCCGAAAATCCTTCGGTTCACCATCCGGGTGCTTCGAGACTTTTTCCTGAAGAACCACGGCCTGCTTCTCACCGCCGCCGTCGCGTTCAACATGATGTTGTCGCTGATCCCCCTTTCAGCCGTCCTCATCGTCATCGTCTCTCATTTTTTCGACCAGCAGTTGTTGCTGGAAACACTCACCTCGGAAATCGCACTCATCGCTCCGGGCTTCACGCCGATTCTCAGGGAAGTTCTCGGCGAATTCCTCCGCACCCGGGATTTGATCACCTGGGTCGGGCTCGGGTCGCTGGTGGTTTTCAGCTCCTTCGCCTTCCGCGTCTTGGAAGATGCCATGTCCATCATCTTCCACACGCCTCTCCCCACCCTGAAGCGCAAATTCTGGGTCTCCGCCCTGATGCCCTATCTGTTCATCCTCATCGTCGCCGGCGGCCTCATCGTCGTCACCACGGTGAACGCCGTCATCGACGTGCAAAGCCAGAACCGGCATTTCATTTTCGGCTATCAGGTGTCCTTCCACCAGCAGATCAACCACGTCCTCTACCTCACCGGCCTGCTCGGACTGGTCCTGCTTTTCACGCTTTTCTACCAGATCATGCCGGTCGCGAAGATCCCTTTCCGCCTTGCCCTCGCCGGCGGCCTCACCGCCACCATTCTTTGGGAGCTCGTGCGGCACCTCCTCGTCTCCTACTACTCCAGCATTTCGATGGTCAACGTCGTTTACGGCTCCATGGCCACCATCATCATCGTGCTGCTCACCCTTGAGGCCGTCGCATTGATCCTGCTGCTAGGAGCACAGGTCATCGCCGACCTCAATCGCTCCGCCAAGGCCGGAGTTAAATGGTACGAAGACCCGGACCAGCGGCCCGAGTCGGACATCGTCGTGTAGCTGCCTCCCTTTTTGATGGACGCGTGCATCAGCTGGGAGACGGGGGCGCGGTTCATCGTGGCGGCGGTTTCCAACCGGCAAGCCTGAAATACGGCGTAGGCTTGGCGGTTGAAAACCGCCGCCACGTTTACCACTCCGAGCCCAGGCCATGCCGCCCTGCGAGTTCCAGCAGATCTTCGCGCATCGGCCACTCGTCGGGGCGTTCGCTGGTGGCGTGGCGTTTGCTGGCACCTTTCAAGGTCATGCAGCCGGTGTTGTCGCCGATCTGGCGGATGGAATCGACTTCCTCGGCGGTGAAACGCACTTCCGGCAGCTTGGCGAAGTCGCGGATCTTGTCCTCGATGAGGCGCGCGCCTTCACCGGCTTCCTGGATGAAAGTGGGCACGACGCTTTCGACGGCCGGATGGCGGAGGTTCCAGATGCAGGCGAACTGGAGTAGCGTGAGGTTCTATTTCTCCGCAAGCGGGCGCATGCGGTTGGCCTTTTCCATACCGTGCTGGACCCAGCCTTCCGGGCGGTAGGTGCGGTGGTCGCCGGGCTTGAAACTGTGCTCGGGGCCGCCGATGTCGTCGTGGAAGACGCCGCCGTAATCGACGACGCGGGTCATCACCTTGACGCCATGTTTTTCGCAGGCTGGCAGGGTGAGGCCAACGGGCCAAGGCTCCAGTGGGTTGAGGATGAGCATGGACCAGTCGATGAGGTGGCCGAATTTTTCGAGGCAGTAAACGAGGTCGAGCGAAAAGCCGTTGGCCGGGCCGGGGGCGATGCCGAGGCGGTCGGTGAGGCCGGCGGATTTCGCGCCTTCGAGGGCCTGCCAGAGGGGCTCGCTGGTGTAGCCGAGCTCGTCGGGATTGTGGAGCATGAGCAGGTCGAACTTGTCGGTGCCGCAACGTTCGAGTTCCTTGGCGCAGGCCATGTGGATGAAATCCGCGTAGCCATCCGGGCCCCTCAAGGCGGGCGAGGTGAAGCGCGGGTAACCTTGGCTGCCTTGGCGTTGGCCTTCGTAAAAGTCGTGACCGATCATGCCGACGAGGCTGTAGGTGGATCGGTTAATGCCTTTCAAAGCCCTGCCGAGCAGTTCATCCGCCTTGCCGTTTCCATAAACATCGGAGGTGACGAAGGTGCGGATGCCGGCCTCGTAGGCGGTCTCGATGCAGCCGATGAAACGCTCCTCGGAAAGGGTTTCGCCAAAGTGCATGAAGCGTCCGCCGCTCCAGGTTCCGTATGCTGTGGTGGTGGGTTCCATGGTGGGAAAAAAAGTTGGTGTTGAGTAAGCCGCTGATTCAGGCGGGTCAACCCCAAGCCGAAAGTAGTCGTGGACTTCAGTCCAATGCCTTTAAGGATTCGTGATGGTGATGGTCTTTGTTAGTGTCTTCGAGCCGGGCGTTTTGGTTTTCGGCCAGTCCTTGACGGGTTGCCTGAGGGTGCGGGGGCAACTTCGCGGCTTGCGCTTCTGAA
>JBGSTM010000098.1:0-7895 GCA_041736495.1 Akkermansiaceae bacterium | reverse complement strand
CCATTGCCCCGCCCGCGGCCCTGGCCGGTGCCGTCACAGCTGCCCTGGCCTTGACCGGCCCGGTTGCCGCGATTCGCGCGGTCGGTTCTGTTCGTTTGTTGGCGCTCAACCTGCCGGGCGGCGCGTTCTTCATCGGATTTCGGCGGGGTGCCATATCCACCGCGGCCCGGTCCGCCTTGGGCAAGTGCGGTGCCTGCGGTCAACAGCGTGATGGAGATCCAAGTGGCGATACGTTTCGTTTTCATGATTTTGGTTCGGTTTGATTCTTGTTGGGAAGCGCCCCGGAGCGGGGCCTTTCTACAGGAATAGACCTCTGCAACATGAACTCTGCCCACGCTCGCAGATTACAGATTTGTAAGGTTCAAAAAGACCGCGCGGAGCCAGTGCCCGGCGACTCAACGACCCATCAATTTCACACGCGTGACCGGTCGACCCTGCCCCGAACTTCCATCCCGGTCGGCTCGTTGCAATAAGGACAGCGGAACTGGTTGGTGCATAGAATAGAGGTAGCGACCCGCAGCCGGTAGCTCCCCAGGAACGAGCGTGCGCGGCGGTGTTTCGTGCAGAGCTTCGGCGCGAGCACGGGCGTTCTGCAAAGCGGACACGACGCCCCCGATGCGACGATCCACTGGGCGACTAGCAGGATCAGAACGAGAGCCAGGTAACCCAGCCCGATCAAAGTCAGCTGGTGATCGAATACCAAGACCGAGCGAAAGAGAAAACCGGCGGCAATCAGAGCAAAGATGAAATTCGCGATCAACAGCACGGCCGCCAGCCGGAAACGGATCACATCGGTCATGGTGCGGGGATGGTGCATCTTATCAAATCAACTCGTCACAAGACTAACTGCCTTGCCCCCGAAATTCTATGGGGTGAACTACCCACCGTGGAAGTTCCCCTCCGGTGATGCTGATGGATTAGTCCCCGCCGAGAAATTCCGCGGCGCGGGTTTCCGACCAATATTCGCCGCCGTTTCCAAAGCTTGGGAATCCCACGTGCCCGCCGGTGGCCGGCGACTCGAAATGGAAGCAGGCACTCGCCTCCGCCTCTTCGCAAGGATAACAGCCCGGGCCGAGAAAGGGGTCGTTGCGCGCGTTGACGAGCAGGGTCGGCAGGGTGATGTGCGGAAGGAACTGCCGGGAACTGTTACGGGCCCAGTAATCCTCCGCATCCCGGAATCCGTGGATCGGAGCGGTGAAGCGGTCGTCGAATTCCTGGAAGGTGCGGATGCGGTCGAGTCCGGCGAGGTCGAGTTGGTCGGGAAACATCGATTTTTTCACCCGAATCTTCGCCCGCATCGCGACGAGGAACCGGTCCATGTAAATCCTGTTGAACGGATAGGAAAGCTGCCGCGACGAGCAAGCGAGATCGCAGGGCACGGAAAACGCCACTGCACGATGGAGGCGGCCTGGAAGCTCCGCCGGATTCTCACCGAGGTATTTGAGAGTGAGATTCCCTCCCAGACTGAAGCCGACAAGGTCGATGGACTCGGCCGGATGATGGGCCATCGCGTGGGAGACCACGGCGCGCAGGTCCTCGGTCGCGCCGCTGTGATACATGCGCAGCAGGCGGTTAGGTTCGCCGCCGCAGCCCCGGAAATTCCACACGAGCACGTCCCAGCCGCGGCGGATCAGGGCGGCGGCCATGCCGCGGATGTAGCCGGTTTTCATGTCCGCTTCGAGACCGTGGGAAAGAATGGCGAGACGTGATCCGGCATTTCCCGACCATTCCAGATCGATGAAGTCCCCGTCCGGCAGTTCCAACCGCTCGCCGCGCGACGCGCTGGGGGAGAACTGCCGGAAGAGGGCGGGAAAAATCGTTTGTGCATGCCCGCCCGGGAGCCAGACGGGCGCGGCGTAGCTTGAATGGTGGGTCACTGGCATGAAATTCCTCCCACCCTTAGGCGGGAATCCCATGGACAGCAAGGAATGTGGCGAAGACCTCTGACAATGGCACTTGTCAGCCCCGGATTCCCGGTATAGCCGTCCTGCGGCTGAGGACATCACTCCGCTCCACCCTACATGACATTTTTTATTCTCTGGTGCCTCGCGGGCCTCGCCGTCGGAATCGTATTCGCCTCATTTTTCGAGTGGACCCTCCACAAATACGTGATGCACCGCCCGGTTGGAAAATTCCGTTATGCCTTCCAAGCCCACGCGATCGTCCATCACGGAACCTTCAAAGCGGACAAGACCTATCATTTGATCGATGAGAAGGACAAGGAAACCATCCCGATGGCGTGGTGGAACGGCCCGGTGCTAGTGCTCATCGGCGCGATTCCGTTCGCATTGCTGTCCTGGCTGACCGGGCAGTGGGCCTTCGTGGTCGGCGGTGCCCTCGCCTTCACTTCCTACTATTGTTTCTATGAATACATCCACTGGTGCATGCACTTGCCGAAAGCCCGTCGGGTCGAGAAACCCTGGTGGTTCCGCAGGCTGAACGGCCACCACCTGCTGCATCACCGCTACATGCACAAGAATTTCAACGTGGTCCTGCCGGTCGCGGACCTTTGCCTCGGCACCTTCATGGCCCGTGCGAAAACGCGCTTCGCCCAGGCGACCGGCCCCTCGGTGCCGGACATCCAGCCGCTTGGCTGATTCAACCCGCCTGATCGCGGGGGAAAGAGAATGCTGGAGTTTTCCATTCGGTTTTGCTAAATATCGGCAACACCCGATTGATCCCATGAAATTCCTACTGCTGATCCCGATCCTTGGCCTTGCGTTTTTCGCCAGCTCCTGCCGCACCGTCACTCCGCTGGACCCGATGACGATGAAACAATCCTGCAAGTGCCTTCCCGAAAATTTCAGACCGGATGGAAGCTGCCTTTGCGGCACGGTCAGTGGCACCAAGTGATCGTTCCATCACCCGCCGGTGGAGAGCGAGTGGATGCCTAACTGAGTCTCGGTGTCCTTCCGCATGGCCGGGCGCGTCGCAATCTTCACCCGTTTGGATGGGTGGGGGGATATGGTTTCGACCGCATTTCTCCAAAGGGTCTTCCGACATTGACGGCACTACCGGCCGCCGGACAGACTTGATCGATGCCAAACCCAGCGCCTCCGACTCACAGGGCCACCCGCACCCGCTACTGGGTGATCGTCTTCGCGATCGTGCTGGCAGTAATCCAGTATGTGGACCGCGTGGCCATCTCGCAGGCCATGCCGGACATCGCGAGGGAGATGGGTTTCACGGACTCACAGAAGGGCGCGGTGTTCTCGGCATTCGCCCTGGCATACGCGCTTTTTGAAATCCCCACCGGCTGGCTGGGTGACAAGATCGGCGCGAAAAAGGTCCTCATCCGGGTGGTGTTGTGGTGGTCGTTCTTCACCGCCGCCACCGGTTGGGCGTGGAACCATGCGTCGATGGTCGTCATGCGGTTCCTCTTCGGCGCAGGCGAGGCGGGCTGTTTTCCCAATCTCACCAAGGCTTTGAGCGCCTGGCTGCCGCTCCACGAGCGGACCCGCGCGCAGTCGCTGATGTGGATGGGCGCGCGCTGGGGCGGAGCATTCACCCCGCTGCTGGTGGTGGTGGTGATGGCTTTCGTGAACTGGCGCACGGCGTTCATGATCTTCGCCATGCTGGGCGTGGTGTGGGCGGCTGTTTTCTATCTGTGGTTCCGCGACCACCCGCGCGACCACAAGGACGTCAACGCCGCCGAACTCGAACTGCTCAGGATCAACGCGAAAAACAGTGAAAGCCACGGCAACGTGCCATGGCGAGCACTCGTCACGCGGCCCACGATGTGGCTGTTGTGGATCCAGTATTTCTGCCTGAGCTACGGCTGGTATTTCTACGTCACCTGGCTGCCGGACTACCTGAAATCCGAACGCGGCATGGACATCAGGTCGAACGTCGTCATGAAGGCCCTCGCGGACGTGCTGGAAACGTCGGTCAGCCCGGAACTGGCCCTGAAACTTCTATCCGCCGCGCTCGCGGGCATTCCCCTGCTGTTCGGAGGCTTCGGCTGCCTCATCGCCGGATCGATCACCAGCCGGCTGATGGCGCGCGGCGGATCGGTCACGAAAATCCGCCGGGCTTTGGGCATCACCGGTTTCGTCGGGGCGGCGACGTTGCTGATGCTTTCATTCTACATCAAGGATCCCCTGCTCGCGATGCTGTCGATGGGGATGGCGAGCTTTTGCAACGACCTGACCATCCCCGGAAGCTGGACGACCTGCATGGACGTCGGCGGAAAATTCGCAGGCACGGTCTCCGGCAGCATGAACATGATGGGCAACTTCGGCGGAATGGCCGGCCCGCTGGTAGTCGGCCTGGTCCTGCAATTCTCGAACCGCGACTGGCATCTGACATTCCTGATCTCATCGGTCATCTACGTGCTCGGTGCGTTCTGCTGGCTGCTCATCGACCCGGTCACGCCGCTCGAAGAGACTGATATCGGCTGAGAATGGCAATCCTCAGTGGAAGAAACCCCGCCCCGCGAGGTGACGGATCCAGGGATCGAATGCCAGCTCGGGACACCGCTCCCCCGCAAGACTCGCCAGCGCCAACAGGCTGCGGCTGCCGTCCATCGCTGCCAGCACCTGATAGTGCGCCGGGGGAAACGCACACGGCTGGTGCCAGACATCCACCACGGGCAACGCTTCCCGGGCGCAAAGCAACCGGAATGCATCCAGCCGGGGATACTCCGGTGGCTCGGAAACGAAGTTCACCAGTTCCATTCGGGGCCGGATCCAACCTCGCGTGATTCCGTCGAAAACCCGCCGCGCCACCGCGCCTGCATCTTGTCCGGGCAGCCGGTCCAGAAGCTCGCACCACGACCCACCCGCCGGACCGGACGACTTGAGCAAGCTGGCAATTTCATCTTCGCCCGACGCCACCCGGCCGGGTCGATAGAAAAACTCCGTCACCTTTTCCAAAGATACGCGGCCTTCCACCGGCGCGTCGTCGCGGCACAGGACGCCGGACCGGAATTTCCGTTCCAGCGCCTCATCCACCGCCATTTGGAAATCCAGCGGATCCCGCACCTGGTTCCGGAGCTCGATGAGAAACTCCTCGCTGAGCTCGGCCGGCAGGTTCTCCCCCGGATCCGATTCACCCAGCCACCGCAGTCCGGCGTTGGATGCCGCTTGCACGAACCGGTCGAGCGGCCAGGGATCGTTGACCGGAGCGAAATCATCGCAAGCGAGGATCGCCGGTCCCTTCGCCAGCATGTCCTCGATGACCACCGTTTCCGGATCATCGGGATCCATGATCGATCTCAGGATTTCCAATGATGAAACCACCTCCCCTCCCCCGGCCTGTTGGATCGCACGGACTTTGGCGATCACTGGCAGCCGCGGCTTCCAGCCGCATTCGAGATTGAAGCTGATCGTTGCGATGCCCGACGGACCGAGATGCCTGCGACAGAAAACGAGCAGCGCGGCCTTCGCCTCGTCCGACACCCATGAGAAAAAACCGTGCGCGATGATGAAGTCGAACGGTCCGCCGGAAGGCTCGAAATCGCGGAGATCGACGGCACGGAATTCCACATTCCCGATACCCGCCGCAGAGGCCCGCCGGCGGGCGTCGTGAATCGCCCGATCTGACAGATCGATGCCGGTGAGTTGGCTTTCCGGCCAGCGCTGTGCGAGCGGAATGAGATTGTGTCCCGAGCTGCACCCGACTTCGAGAATCCTCGCGCGCCGTGGATGCGGCACTTCGAGCCCGCTCATTTTCGCAGCGACGGCCGAAACCGCCGGGTCCGACAAGGGATGGCTCATCGGCGGATAGACCAATGCCTGATAGAGATCGTGAATCGCGTCGGACATCGGTTCAGCGGATTCGTTTCACGGTCACGCGGTCCCAATACATCCGGTCGCGCCAGTCGCGGAAGGAATCGTTGTAGGGATCGAGCTGCCGGCGGGTGGCGGTGCTTTCTCCGGCGACGAGTACCTCGTTCATTCCTTCCGGCGTGCGCAGGCTTCGCACCTGCGGAAACGAATCGCACAGGATTTTCCGCGTGAGCGACTGCATGTTCCGATGTCCCGGACCGGTGACGAGGTTCACGGCGAGCACTCCGCCAGGAGCAACCGCGCGGCGGAGGCTGGCTAGCAGATCAGTGTTCCAGGCCTGTGGCCGGAACACGTCGGTTTTTCCGGCCAGGTAGATATCATCGAAAACCACGTCGAACGTCCGCCGGTTTTCCGCCAGCCACGGATAGGCGTCGGTGGTGTGGATCTCGATGTCGAGCGAGCCAAGATCCATGTGCTCGCGGGCGAGCTCGACGATTTCCGAATCGATGTCGATGGCGGTGAGTTTACAATCCGGCAGCAGGTGGCGGAGGATTCGGAAAGCGGTGCCGCCGGCCAGTCCGAGCATGAGGATCGAGCGCGGCGGACCTTCCTTGCGCAGCAGCGCCGCCGCCGCAATGAGGTCCCAGGCGAGGCCGGTGAGGAAGCGCTTTTTGTGAAACGAGGCGTGCAGCGCGCCCTCCACGCGGAACTCCGTCGCCAAGTCCGATTTCCAGACCTCCAGCGATTGAAAACGAGTGTGAAAAGTTCCCGTGCGGCGCATCGGCAGGGAGGATGGATGGGAGGATGAAAGGAGTCGAGGACTTCAGTCGGGGCTGCGCGAAGAAAAATCGGACTGAAGTCCTGGACTACTTTACAATTGCGGAAAAAGGTCGGCCAACCACAGGATTTCGGGCGGGCTTATGGCAGACACGCGAAGAAGACAATCCACCCCATTCCGGAGAAACTCGACGCATGAAATTCGGCATCATCGGCACAGGCACCATCGGCCGCTTCCACGCGGAGGCCATCCGCGCCATGGACGGCGGGACTCTTCATTCGGTTTACAACCATCGCGCGGAGAAAGCCGTGGCTCTGGGTGCGGAGTTCGGGGTGAAGTCCTTTTCCGATCTCAACGGGTTCCTCGCGGATCCCGAACTGGAGATCGTCACCATCGCCACGCCGTCCGGAGCGCATTTCGAGCCCGGCATCGCCGCGCTGACGGCGGGCAAACACGTGATCTGTGAGAAGCCGCTCGATGTCACCACCGGGCGCATCGACCGGATGATCACCACAGCGACTGCGAGCGGCAGGACACTCGCCGCGATCCTCAACCGACGGTTCAATCCGGCGATGTCCGTCTTCAAGAAGGCGGCGGACGACGGGCGCTTCGGCAGGATGGTTTCCGCCTCCTGTTATGTGAAATGGTTCCGCGACCAGGCTTACTACGATTCCGCCCCCTGGCGCGGGACGCTGGCGCTGGATGGCGGCGGTGCGCTGATGAACCAGGCGATCCACCACATCGACGCGCTGCTCTATCTGGCAGGCCCCGTGGTGTCCGTGCAGGCGAACACGGCGTGCCTCGGACACGAGCGGATCGAGGTGGAGGACATGGCGGTGGCGATCGTGGAGTTTGCAAACGGAGCAAGAGGCGTGATCGAGGGCTCGACGTGCAGTTGGTCGAAAAACGGCCACCCGGGACGCGTGCAGATCTGCGGCGCGGACGGCTCGGTTTTCCTAGCAGACGAAACCTTCGAGGTCTGGGATTTCAAGGACGAGCAACCGGAGGACGCCGGGATCCGTGAAAACCTGATGCGGGGCGACCAGCCGGCCATGGGAGCGAACGATCCGAAGGCGATCCAGTTCCACCAGCATCAGCGGAATTTAGAGGAAGTCGTGAACGCGATCCGCGAAGGACGCGAGCCGAGCACTTCGGCGCACGAGGCAAGGAAGGCCGTGGCGCTGATCGAGGCGATCTATCAAAGCGCGGCGAATGACGGCGAGAAGGTTCGGCTTTAAAGTAGTCCAGGACTTCAGTCCAATGCCTTTAAGGATTCGTGATGGTGATGGTCTTTGTTAGTGTCTTCGAGCCGGGCGTTTTGGTTTTCGGCCAGTCCTTGACGGGTTGCCTGAGGGTGCGGGGGCAACTTCGCGGCTTGCGCTTCTGAA
>JBGSTM010000081.1:0-31291 GCA_041736495.1 Akkermansiaceae bacterium | reverse complement strand
GCGGGAGTCGCCGCTGGTGCGGCTGCCGGCGGAGCGCTCGCCGCGCCTTCCGCCTTGGCACCGGCCTGATAGGACGACGAGCGGTAGTCGGTCTGGTAAAAGCCCGCGCCCTTGAAGATGATCCCGCCGCCGGTGCCCAGCAGCCGTTTCACCTGCCCGTCGCAGCCCGGCTCCGGGCAATCGGTGAGTTTCGCATCATTCATGCTTTGAAACACTTCGAAGCGTTTGGCGCATTTCCCACATTCGTAATCGTAGTTTGGCATGGTCCTTGGCGGGTCTTGTAGCACGTTCCCCCGGTCGTGCAACCCCGGCGTGGGATTTCGCGTGCCGTCTCCGGCGGGATCTGGTTGAGTCTGCCTCATGCCACCACGCGTCAAAACCGTCGCCTCGATTTCCGTCGGGAAATTCTTCGAAGCCCATGCCGAAGCGCTCGGACTTTCCCTCCACGGCAGTGAAATCGGCTATGAGCGGTTGATCAGCGAGCCAGCGATGAACCGCCCGGGACTCGCGCTGGCCGGGTTTTTCTCCTACTTCGCCAAGAAGCGTGTCCAGGTGCTCGGGAACTCCGAACTCTCTTATTTAAAAAAACTCCCGGACTCGATGCGCATCGACCGCTTCCGCCGGATGTGCGACCGCGAGATCCCGTGCATCGTCGTCGCCCGCGGCTCGGTGCTGGACCCCAGCCTCATGGAGGTGACCCGCGACCATGGCATCCCGGTCTTCGGCACCTCGCAGGTGACCATGAATTTCCTCAACGCCGCCACCATCCGGCTGGAGCATGAATTCGCTCCCAGCGTCACGCTTCACGGCTGCATGGTGGACATGCGCGGTGTCGGCGTGCTCATCGTCGGCAAGAGCGGCTCGGGAAAATCCGAAACCGCCATCGGCCTGCTGGAGCGCGGCGCCTCGCTCGTCGCCGACGACATGGTGCGCATCAAATACGTCGGCGGCGACCTCGTCGCGACCGCGCCCGACCTCTCACGCGGCTACATGGAAATCCGCGGCATCGGCATCATTAACGTGGCCAACCTCTACGGTCTCGCCTCGATCCGTCCGGACAAACGGCTCGATCTGGTTGTCACGCTCAAACCGCAGGCGGACCTCAACGAGGTGGACCGCGTCGGTCTCCAACAGAAGACCTACGAGATCCTCGGCCAGCACGTCATCCACGTGGAGGTCCCGGTCGGCCCGGGCCGCGACACCGCGCGCATGGTCACCATCGCCGCGCTCGACCAGCAGCTTCGTCGCCTCGGATACAACATGGCGGACGAGTTCAACCAGAAGCTGCTCCATCACATGTCCGGCGGCCGCGGGCTCTAACCTATCATCTCACCTCCCACCGCTCCACATGATCCTCCGCGGACTTCGGCTCGAGGTGGGAAATCACCCGCCCGTCCGGATGCAGCACGGCGGCAATGCTCGCCTCGATTTCCGTCGCGGCTTCGTGCGCCTCGCCGACCGTTAGTGCGTCGTCGAACACCAGATGGAATTCCACCCAGTGGTTTCTCCCCGAGTGTCGGTGGCGGAAATTGTGATAGGACAATCCGCGTTTCCCGACTTCCACGTCCAGCAGTTCGCGGAGCCGCTTCTCCATCGCCGGATCACTCTCGTCGAGCAGCCCGCCGAGGCTCTCACGGATCAGCTGGAAGCCGACACGCAGGATGTTGATCGCAGCCAGCATGGCGGCGATGGGATCCCACCAGACCCAGCCGGTGGATTTGTAGAGACCGAGGGCGACAAGGACGGCGACACTCGACCAGACGTCCGTCAGCACGTGCATGCCGTTCGCGCGCAACAGGGGCGAGCCGCTGCGTTTTCCCATGCTGACCAGGGACAACCCGAGCACCAGATTGATCGCCGCCGCGCCGGCGGTGACGGCGATGCCGAAGCTGAGGTTCTCGATCCGCACGCCGAAAATCATCTGCCGGATGGCCTCGTAGAAAATCAGCATGGCCGCCGCGGAGATCATCGCACCCTCGAAGCCGGCTGATAGGAACGACACCTTGTCGTGGCCGAAGTGGTGTGTCTCGTCCGCCGGTTTGTGGGCGAGCCGCAGCGCCCACACCGCGAAACAGACCGCCAGGAAATGCACCACGGATTCCGCCGCGTCCGAGTAGATCGCGGACGAACCGGTGACCACGGCGGCAGTCACCTTGGCTCCCAGCAACAGCACGGCCGCCGCGAGGGAAAAATTCATCATGCGTTTCTGGTCGTCGAAGCCGGACACGGCAGGAGTCTGCATGGGTGTCGGGCGATGGCAACCCCCGGGTCGCAACACGCCTGGCAAACTATTTCACCACGTAACCGCTCAAATCTGGCGCGAAGAGGGAATCGTCGAGCTTGACGTTGAATTTCGGCTTCTGGAAAACCGTGCGTAACCTGGACTTGTCCTGAAGCTCGAATTCCAGCACGCGGAGCTCGTTCTTCCCGGGATCGATGTCGAGGAAGATCCAGGGAATCTGGCTGCGGGTCCGGCGGTCCCTGGACTTCAAGGTATATTGATGGAAGCCGGAGATGGCGCGGGCCTCGACCACTTCAAATGCCTGATAGAACCCGGCCGGCGATTGGAACGCCTTTCCGGATAGAAGCGAGAAACGGACGGCTTGGGGGGAATCCACCGCGGTCCGGCGCGCGGTTTTGGTGGCTGCGTCGATGAGCGTGAGGGTGACTCCGTCCGAGACGGCGAGCGTTTCGAAGGGATTGCCAAGCTGCCAGCGGACTTTGTGCGGCTTGGAGAATGACAGGCGTCCGGGCGTGGTGGTGGGATTCTTGAGCGCGGGTAGTTTGCGCTCCTGGACGAACTCCACATCCAGGGTGGTGATGGATGGCTGGCGCTTGAGCCACGCGTCGAGCGGCGCGTTGTCCGCTAGAGCCGTGGCGGCTAGGGCGAGGAGAGGAAGAAGAAATCGCATGATGTCGTTAGGGACTCACAGGGAAATCGGCAGGGGCGGGCGGTGGGCGTTAGCGCAGGTATTTGATAGCGACAAATCCACCGACAAGCAGTGCGGTTCCCAGGACGAAGCACCATTCGAGATGCTTTTCGATGAACGGTTTCACGGTGGGTCCGAAGATGCGGATGATGGCGGCCACGATATAAAAACGAAAACCGCGCCCGAGCACCGAGGCGACAATGAGGAGCGGCAGGCTGTAGTGCATGACGCCGGAAAATACGGTGAAGACCTTGTAGGGAATCGGCGTGATGGCGGCGATGATGATCCCCCAGAAGCCATAAGCATCATACCAAACCTGGATCTTTTCCTGGGTGTGTCCCGTTGGGTCGAACAAGCCTAGAAGCGGCATCGCGATGGTATCCCTAAGTCCCCAGCCGATCCCCCATCCGAAGATGCCACCGAGGACGGATCCGAGGGTGCAGATGAACGCGTATTTCGCCCATTTCTCCCGGGCACCGAAACACAGGGCGATTAACAGAATGTCGGGTGGAATCGGGAAAAACGAGGATTCCGCGAATGCGATCCAGAAAAGTGCGTGGGTGCCGCCCGGACGATCCGCCCATGAGACGGTCCAGCGATAGAGTCGGCGGATCGGATTTTGCTTTTTTTCAATGGCTTCTATCATGGGGCTATTCCTTTTCGGGGCGGGGGTCGCGGTTGAGGAGTTCCCGCATCGCGAGCGGCACGGATTTCCCTCCGTATAAAATGCTGTAAACGCCGTCGATGATCGGCGTGCGGACGCCAACGCGGCGTGCGGCTTCATAAATGGATAGGGTGTTAGGGACGCCCTCGGCCACCATTCCGAGCGCGGCGACGGCTTCCTCCAGGGTTTTTCCGCCGCCCAGCGCGAGGCCCACGCGGTGGTTCCGCGAGTGCTCGGAGAAGCAGGTGACGATGAGGTCGCCCACGCCGGAGAGCCCGGAAAATGTTTCGATCCGCCCGCCGAGTGCGGTGCCCAGCCGGGTCATCTCCGCCAGCGCGCGGGTGACCAGGGCGGCGACCGCATTGTCGCCCAAGCCGAGTCCATGGGCCATGCCCGCGGCGATGGCGTAAACGTTTTTCACCGCGCCGCCGATCTCGATTCCGGCGAGGTCGTCGCTGGTGTAGGAACGGAAGTGAGGGAGTGTGAAAAGCTCCTGGAGACGGACGGCGAGGCCGTGGTCCGCGGAGCCGATGACGGCGCAGGTCGCCATCTCGGCGGCGATTTCCTCAGCGTGGTTAGGTCCTGATAGCGCGGCGATCGGGTTCTCCGGGAACACCTCGCGCAGAATCTCGCTCATCCGGTCACCGGTGGATTTCTCGATTCCCTTGGCACAGGAAAGCAACGGGGTTTCAGGTGATAGACCGGCCTTCGCGAGAGTCTGGGCCATTTCCCGGGTGGCCGAAGTGGGCACCGCGAAAAGAATCAGCGGATGGCTGAGGGCGTCTTCGGCAGTGACGGACGCGCGCACGTTTTCCGGCAGTTGGATCTTGCCGAGGTAGTGGGGATTCCGGTGCTCGCGGTTGATGAAATCCGCAGTGTCCCGGTCCCGCCCGATGAGGACGACGGATTCGAGTTTCGGCGCGAGCAGCTTCGCCATCGACGTGCCGAACGAGCCCGAACCGAGGATGGCGGCGGAAGTGAAATTGAAGTCAGGCATCGGCGGATTTCGGCTTGCGGGTGAAGCGGTGTTCGGTGCCGGCGCGCAGTCGTTCGATGTTGGATTTGTGTTTCCAGATGGCGAGGATCGCGATGATCAGGCTGAAGATGAACAGCGGCTTGTTCCAAGTCCCATCCTGGATCCGCCCGTGATGCCAGGACCCCCAAAGTGTCAGCAGCGGCAGAGCGGCGGCAGCGACGATGCTGGCGAGCGAGACGTATCGGGTGGTGAGGAACACGACGAGGAAAATGATGACCAGCAGCCCCACGGCAAAAGGCATCAGCGCCAGCAGCACGCCGGCCGAAGTGGCGATGCCCTTGCCGCCCTTGAATCCCACCCACGGGGAATAGTTGTGGCCGAGCACGGCGGCGAGCGCGGTGAGGATCTGGACGGTCTGGCCTTTCATCGCTTCTGCGGCCGGAAGAACCAGTGCCCACGAATCGAGAAAACCGAGGGGCACTTGGATCGCGCGGCCCTCGATCTGAATCAGATTGGTGGCGATGGCGACGGGGATGAAGCCCTTGAGCGCATCCAGAATCAGACAGGTGATGCCGTATTTCTTGCCGACTACCCGCAGCACGTTGGTGGCCCCGATATTGCCAGAGCCATGTTCGCGGATGTTGATGCCCTTGGCTCTGGCGATGATCAGCCCGAAGGGAATCGACCCGAACAAAAATGCGATGAGCGGGCAGAGCCAGAGTTGCATCACTCGATGGTCGCGGATTTGATGGTCACGGGTTCTACCGGGACATCGCCGCCGAGCCGCGCATCCGCGCGGGTGGTGACTGCCTTGATCTTGTCAACCACGTCCATGCCTTCCACGACTTTGCCGAAAACCGCGTAGCCGCCATTGCTCGGGAAGTTCAGCATGTTGTTGTCCACCACGTTGATGAAGAACTGGGCGGTGGCGCTATTCGGATCGTTGGTACGGGCCATGGCGATGGTGCCGCGGTCGTTCTTGAGGCCGTTTTTGCCTTCGTTGACGATGCCTTTGCCGGTCGGTTTCTCGGTGAGCACCTGGCCTTCCTGGGTGAATCCGCCGCCTTGAATCATGAACCCGTCGATCACGCGGTGGAAAACGGTGCCGTCATACTGTTTCTTTTTCACGTAACCGAGGAAGTTTTCGACCGTGATCGGCGCCTTTTCGGCGTTCATTTCGATGACGATGTCACCCTTACTGGTTTTCAGGCGGACCGTGGCGGCCTTGGCGGCAGCTGCGGGTTTGGCGGCGGGTTTTTCAGCTTCTTTCGTGGATTCGCAGGAGGCGAGGACCGGGAAAAGAACGAGGGAAAATAGGGCGAGTCTGCGTTTCATCGGCGAAAGCTTTAGGTGAAGCCCGTGCGGAGTGCAAGCGCTGTTGAGGGCCGGGTTGTTCGAGCATTTCCGCCACGGACAAACCCCGCGAGCGGAAAGCTGGACGCGGGCAAGCCACCAACCATTCTCCACTTGCGAAGGGTGGGGGACCCGGCACATGCTCCGCGCCATGACTGAAGAAACCTCGTTGTGGAAAGGCTCCTCCTCGCAGTGGCTCAACCTCGGTCCGTTCACTGCGGCGCTGATCGCCGCCACCGGAATCGTGGTTGGAGGTTTGTTTTTTCCACCCGCCTTCATCGCGCTTGTTTTTCCTGTTGCCTACATGATTTGGAGATACCTCGTGGTCCGCACGCAGGTCTTCGAACTCACCAACGAGCGACTCCGCGTCACCAGCGGGGTGATCAACCAGAAGATCGACGAAATCGAGCTCTATCGGGTGAAGGATACGCAGATGATCCGGCCCTGGTGGATGCGTCTCACCGGCCTCGCTTCCATTGTGATGGAAACTTCCGACCGTACCATGCAGAACTTGGAAATCCCCGCCATCTCCGGCGGGGCCGAGGTCCGCGAAATTCTCCGCAAGCAGGTCGAACTCCAGCGCGACCGCAAGCGGGTGCGCGAGATGGATTTCGAAGACAACGGTGACGACATTGAGCAAATCTGAGTCGTTGCAGAACCATGGAATCGGAAAAGTCCAGGATGTTGTCTGGTGAACCCTACCGGGCTTCCGATGAGACGCTGGTATCAGAACGCCTGGCTGCCAGAAGGCTTTGCCGGGAGTTCAACGCCCTGCCGGAAGAGCAACTTGAAGAACGGCGGTCGGTTCTGATGAAGCTGTTGGGAGCAAGTCATCCGGATACATTCATCGAGTCGAAGTTTTCCTGCGACTATGGGTATAACATCCACCTGGGCGAAAATTTCTATGCGAATTTCGATCTTATCATCCTCGATGTCTGCGCGGTGACGATCGGGAAAAACTGCATGATTGGCCCACGCGTATCAATCTTCACAGCGGGTCATCCGCTGGATGCTGGAGTGCGTGTTTCTGGGCTGGAATTCGGCAGTCCGGTCACCATCGGCGACAACGTGTGGATTGGCGGCAACGTGGTGATCAATCCCGGAGTTACCATCGGCGACAATGTAGTCATCGCTTCCGGCGCGGTGGTCACGCGGAGTTTTCCCGGCGATGTGTTAGTTGCTGGAGTTCCTGCAAAGGTGATCCGGAAATTATGATTGAGATGACGCCTGAAGATCCGAACTGCTTCACATGAAGTCCTTCCGCAGATCCCGGAAGCTCCACAAAAATCCGCTAGCCACCGCAGCTTCTCCCCTGAGTTTTCTCGCCCCGGACTTGCGTTTCGTGCCAAAGTGCTCACGCGAGCTTCTGAAAGCGTCGTCGACAAAACTCCGACTGCCGATCACCGCACCGGCGGTGAAATAACGGATCCGGCAGCGCAGCATTTTCCCTAGCGGAATCACCCCGTCCATTCCGCGCTCTTTGTCAGCATGCGCTTTCGGAATTCCCTTGCGCGTCATCTTTACCACCGGTTTCCCATCCCGACCGAGGTTCTCGGCAGTCTTTTCCATCGCACCCTCCATCAAAAGCCTGCGATATTCCCACGACACGTCGTTCGCCCAAAAAGCGGCGTCCGCAGCCACCCCCTGATGAGCCCGCAGCGCTCTCACCAAACCGGCGCGCGCCGTTTTTCCATTCCCCCGCGGGCCGCCGCCGATCGCCTCGCCGTAGCTGCTCCAGCGGTAATCCGCGGGATCCTTCACCATTCCCGCCCGCACCGGATTCAGGTCGATGTAAGCCGCCATCGTCTTCGCCGCCATGCCATCCTCGACAATCACGCTCTTGAAGCGGTCTTCCCACAGCCGCCCCGTGCGCGAGTGCGTCCGGTTGTGCCACTGGGTGTAGCGTTGCAGCACTCCTTTCATGAATTCTCCCAGGTCGTGCATACGGTAGCTGAAACGCTTGTGAATCCGTCCTACAACCACCGATTCCTCTGCCAATCCCTCCGCCACCTGCCGCCTCGCCTCGGCCAGTTCTCCGGCGACTTCTGCGACGAACGCCTCGCGGTAAATCGCCGCAAGCCGCTGCAGCAACTCCGCGTCCGACAACCCGCCCCGCGGACTGGGAGGCACTTCCAGCAGAAGGTGGAAATGGTTGTCCATCAGGCAGTAAGCCGTCACCCGGCAACCCGAGAATTTCTCATAAATCCGCATCAGGGCGCGGAACTTCTCCTTTTCCTCGGCACCCAGCACGAACCGCCGGTCCACCACGCGCGAAATACAGTGGTAGAACACAGGCTTCCGCTCGGAATTCCGCCACCCAGCCAGCCATCGCCGTCGATTCATGGGGGAAGATCTACCGGAGGGGCAACTGAATGGCAAGGACTGATTTTTATTAAAGGCCTGGAATTTAATACGAAATTTTGGAATTCAATACGAAATTTCATAGGATCCTGGATATCGATACCTAGCGATGTTCCATACCTACAACATCATGGACTGCCTAGGCCTGATCCAGAGATGCTCGCTCCGAAGCACGGTATCCACGCCCCGGGCGTTTCTCACTGCCGCCACCTCCAACTGGCAAACCCAAGGAGGTTAGGAGGTTCTTCAGATTTTCAATGCCTTCCGCCACGCGCTGGCAAGATGCGGTGAAAGCGCGACTGTCGGGGTCATGGTGCAATTCTGCCACCCGGTCACAACGGATCGGGAGGGGTATTCCGAGTCGGGAAACTTCCCGGAATGTGGCCTCTAAGCCGGCCTTCCCGCGAACCACTCTTTCGTCGCCGGACGGTTCAGGATGACCAGGGTGAGGATCGGATAGATGCAGGAGATCAACACGCCGCCGATGGCGCTGCCGGCCATGACCAGGGACATGACGTCCGAAGCGGGGCCGGGCATGGGGGTGGATTGGGTGATGCCGCTCATCATCTCCTGCATCGCCGGAACCAGGATGGTGACAGTGAGGATCAGGTTGATCAGTTTTGTGCCGAGCGATGACCAGGCGTAGGCATTCGACCACTTGAGGGCGTTTTTCCGTTCCTTGAGAAGAAGAAGGCCCGCGACGATCATGGGAGCCGCCACTAACAGAGAGAGGATGGACGACGTGATCGACATCGGGTTGATCTTCGCCTGCATGGCGATCTGGTGGTCCATCTCTGCCCCGAGCTGCCCGTTGAACTCCGCGATCTTTAAAAACGGATTCCCCACGACAGCGATGAACAGTGCCCACAACGCGCCGAACAATCCGAGGCCGGCGAACACCAGATGCAGGATTCCGAAAACCTTGACTGCGGGTGGCGCGACATTCAGGCGCGGTATCAAGGGCGGGCCTTGCGGCAGCGGGGGCTGATAGGGAGAAGATTCTTCCATGCCCCGTCATGAGAGGGAATCATTGTCGTGATGTCGAGCCCTGCTCGTGGACATTCTCGAATTTCCACGGATTTCATGGAAAATCCCATGGATTTCAGGTGTATTCCGGCAGTTCCTAATACTCCCATGAAAAAAACCACTTGTCTGATAACTCTCAGCTTCGCGATGGCCTGCGTATCCCGGGCCGAGCTCAAACTACCTTCGATCATCGGCGACCACATGGTCCTCCAGCAGAAGCAGGCCAATCCCATCTGGGGCTGGGACGCGCCCGGCACCGATGTTACCGTGACTTTTGCGGAGCAAAGCCAGACGGCGAAGGCAGGGGCCGATGGAAAATGGTTGGTCAGGCTCGCACCACTTCCTGCCGATGCGACACCGCGGACGCTCAAGGTGGCCGGATCCACCACGCGGGAGGTGAAGGACGTGCTGGTCGGTGAGGTTTGGATGTGTTCCGGGCAGTCGAACATGCAGTGGAGGCTCAGCCAGTCATGGAACGGAGACCTCGAGGCTGCTGCTTCGAATCATCCAGGCATTCGCCTCATCAAGGTGCCTCAACTTGGCACACAGGAACTTCAGAATGATTTCAAAGGGCAATGGCAGCCGTCCACGCCACAATCTGCCGCGGATTTCAGCGCGGTGGGAATGCTGTTCGGCCGCTACCTTCATGAGATCCTCAAGGTTCCGGTCGGGCTGATCGACAATTCCTGGGGCGGGTCCGCGGCGGAGGCCTGGGTCCGCCGCGAGTCATTGGAAAACGACCCCCGGTTCAAAACGATGATGGAGGCGACCGTGAAAAAGGAAGCCGAACTCCTGTCCGAAAAGGGGCAGGCGAATTTCCAGAAGGCCATGGAGGCATGGAAGACCGCGAACGAAGCGGCGAGACCGCCCGGTCAGCCCGCACCGCGCAAGCCGCAGCAGTGGCTGTCAGGGAATCAACGGCCCGGCAATATTTTCGCAGGTGCCGTGCATCCGACTCTGGGTTACGGCCTCAAAGGCGTGATCTGGTATCAGGGGGAAAGTAATGCGGCCCGTGCGTACGACCATGCCACGCTGTTTCCGTTTTTGATCGAGCAATGGCGGAAGGAGTGGGGACAGGGAGATTTCCCGTTCTACTGGGTGCAGCTGGCGGATTTCAAACCCGAATCGCCAACTCCGGGCGAGAGCGATTGGGCGGAACTTCGCGAAACCCAGACCAAGACCCTGAAGCTTCCTAACATCGGACAGGCCGTCATCATCGACATCGGCGAGGGCAAGGACATCCACCCGAAGAACAAGACGGACGTCGCCGCTCGACTCGTCCGCTGGGCGTTGGTCAAGGATTATGGAATGAAACTTCCGTATCGCAGTCCGGAGTTCAAGAGTGTCGCTTTCAATGGCAACGTGGCGAAGATCACTCTCGATTGTTTCGGAGGAAGTCTCCGCCCTTTCGATGTGGCGGAAGCTCGCGGATTCGTCGTCTGCGGGCCCGACAAGGTCTGGCATCCGGCCACGGGGAAAATCGTCGGTGGCTCTGAAATCGAAGTCACGAGCAAGGAAGTCGAAGCTCCGATCGCGGTTCGTTATGCCTGGGCGGATAACCCGGTATGCAATTTGTTCTCCGACGCGGGCCTGCCTGTCACGCCCTTCCGGACGGACGACTTTCCGATGATCACCCAGCCGAAGCCAACACCCGGACCCGCCGCACCGGCGGCGCGGTAATTGTTACTTTTTCTTCGCTTGGCTAAGCGCTTGGGAAAACCAGTCGTTGTTTGGGGCGGCGTTGGGCTTGAAGTCCGGCGTCCGCCCCAGCGGCCGCGGACGGTTCTGCTGGGAACCGCGGTCGCCGGAGTCGGAGCGGCGGTTGTCGAGGTCGACCTTGCTTTTCATGGAAAGGGCGATGCGGTTGCGCTTGAGATCGACTTCGACGACGGTGACCTGGACTTTCTGGCCGACTTTCACGACTTCCGATGCGTCGCGGATGAAATGGTCCGCCAGCTGCGAGACGTGGACGAGTCCGTCCTGATGGATCCCGACATCGACAAAGGCTCCGAAGGCGGTGACGTTGGTGACGATGCCGGGGAGCTTCATACCGATGGTTAGATCGGACGGTTTCTCGACGCCCTCGACGAACGAAAAAAGCTCGAATTGTTTCCGCGGGTCGCGGCCGGGTTTGGCGAGCTCGGCGACGATGTCCTTGAGCGTCGGCAGGCCGACCTGGTCATCGACGTATTTGGTGAGGTCGATCTTCTTGCGGGCGGCTTCGTTTCCTAGCAGGTCCTCGACCTTGCAGCCGGCGTCGGCGGCCATCTTCTCGACGAGCGGGTAGCGCTCCGGGTGGACGGCGGAAGAGTCGAGCGGGTGCTTGCCGCCACGGACGCGGAGGAAACCGGCGGCTTGCTCGAAGGCTTTTTCCCCGAGGCGGGGGACTTTCTTCAACTGCTCGCGGGAAGTGAATGCACCGTTTTCATTGCGCCAGGCGACGATGTTTTCGGCAAGCGAGGCATTGAGGCCGGAGACGTAGGAGAGCAGTTGTTTGGAGGCGGTGTTGATCTCTACGCCGACGGAGTTCACGGCGCTCACCACGGTGTCGTCGAGGCTGGCCTTGAGCGCGCGCTGATCGACATCGTGCTGGTATTGTCCGACGCCGATGGCTTTCGCGTCGATCTTCACCAGTTCGGCAAGCGGGTCCATCAGGCGGCGGCCGATGGAAACCGCGCCGCGGACGGTGACGTCTTCGTTAGGGAATTCCTCGCGGGCGACATCCGAGGCGGAGTAGATGGATGCGCCGCTCTCGTTCACCATCACGACGGGGATGGAGGAGGGGAGTTTGAGCTTTTTGATGAAGGCTTCCGTTTCACGCGACGCGGTGCCGTTGCCGATGGCGATGGCTTCGACGTCGTGCTTTTTGATGAGCCCCGTCACTTCGACGGCGGCATCGTAGGCTTGGTTCTGCGAACCGGCGGTGCAGTGGAGCACGGTGTGGTGGAGAAGCTTGCCGGAGCGGTCGAGCACGACGGTCTTGCATCCGGTGCGGAAGCCGGGGTCGATCGCTAGCAGACGTTTCTCGCCGAGCGGCGAGGCGAGTAACAGTTCGCGGAAGTTGTCGGCGAAAACGGTGATGGCGGTTTCGTCGGCGCGTTTTTTCGCCAGCAGGCGGGCTTCGGTTTCCATTGACGGCATTAGCAGGCGCTTGCAGCCGTCCTCGACGGCCTGGGCGACGTGTTTTCCTGCAGGGCCGGTGGATTTCACCCAATCCGGGAGAGCTTGGGAGACCACGCGCTCGAGCGGGACTTCCACACGCATGAGGAGAAATCCTTCCTTTTCCCCACGTCGAATCGCCAGCGTGCGGTGGGACGGGATGGTTTTGAAAGGCTCGCTCCACTCGAAGTAGTCGCGGAATTTCTGCGCGTCCGCTTCTTCCTCTTTTCCATACATGATCTTGGAGGAAACGGTGGCGTCTTCCTCGTAGATTTTCCGGACGCGGCCACGCAGCGGCGCGTCGTCAGCAACGCGCTCGGCGATGATGTCGCGGGCTCCGGCGAGCGCTTCCACGGTGGTGGGAACTTCCATTTCCGGGTTAAGGAATTTCGCCGCTTCTTCTTCGGGATCGGAGGATTGGTTTTCAAAAATGAAATCGGCGAGGGGAGTGAGGCCGCGTTCGATCGCCGTGGTGGCGCGGGTCTGGCGCTTCGGGCGATAGGGCGCAAAAATATCCTCCACGGTGGCGAGGGTGAGCGCGGCTTCGAGCTTTTTCTTGAGCTCGGGGGTGAGCAGCGAACGCTCTTCCAGCGATTTCAGAACCGTGCTGCGGCGGGAATCCAGTTCCGCGAGCTGGAGCATCCGGTCGCGGATGGTGGTGATCTGGACTTCGTCGAGCGAGCCGGTCTGCTCCTTGCGGTAGCGGGAAAGGAAGGGAACCGTGCCGCCTTCGGCGAGCAACTTGGCGGTGGTGGTGACCGAGGAAAGGGAGATGCCGGTTTCGCGGGCGATTGCTTCGAGGTGAGTCATGCGGGCGGACGGTGTAAGCCAGCCCGGCGGGGTGGGCAAGAATTTGATCCGGGTCAGACGGACACATCCACCGTGAGATCCCCGCCGAGGCTCTCGATGGCGGCGATGAGATCGGAAATTTCCGCTGACTCGGGGATGGAAATCACGCCGTGGGCTCGAAACATCGGGTGACCGCTCATCGGAGCGCTTTCGAGGCCTGTGGTGAGTTCCTCGATGTTTCCATGGGCTCCGGCGATGGCGGCGGAGAGTTCCCGGACGATGCCGGGGCGGTCATTCCCGACGACTGCCACCGCCAAGGTTCGCCGGGCGGCGGGCTCGGTGGCTTCCTCGCGGATGGCGAGAACGGTGAGCCCGGAAGAGTGGGGGGATTGCAGCTCGGCGACGAGTGCTTCCACCGTTTCAACCGGGCACTCGATGCGCACGATGCCGGCGAATTGTCCGGCGAGCCTGGCCATCCGGCTTTCCAGCCAATTTCCGCCGTGGTTCGCGACGGTGGCGGCGAGGGAGTTCACGAGTCCGGGACGGTCACTGCCGAGCACCGTCATGACGATGGAGGTATTCATGAAGTTAGGAAAGCACGGTGGGGGTGGATTGCCAGAGAAATTCAAGGCGCGGGGCTTTTCGGAAGACCTGATTTTCTTCCCTCCAGCCTTGTGAAAATGGAAAAAGCGCTTCAGGCTGCGCGCGCTTCGAATCAATACCCCCATGGCCAACGAACATCCGTTTCAAGTTCTTTTCGAAACCCTCGGCCGAGTCCCCGCGGCTCACGCGGAGTCGGTGAACCGCCAGGCATACGAATTTCTATCTGATATCCTGAAGATACCGGTGGAGAAATCGGGACGCTGCATCCTGTTGCGCGCGCCGCGTGCCGGGCATGGGAAAACGCATTTGCTCTCCCGCATCCAACATCAGCTGGGGGCGTCGCACGAATTCGTCCCGCTGCATGCGGCTTTCGGCTGCCGGATCGACGCGGCCTCGGTGACGGACGACACGCTGCGACGACTGGTGCGGCAATTGCCGGCTTCCGGCGGCCTGACAGTGCTGGATCTGGTGAGCCGGCGGCTTTTCGCCTCCGCCTTGCAGCCATTGGTGGCATCCGGTGAGGTTCCCTGCCAGGACCGGGAGGGAGCGCTCACGGCCTTGCGCAACCGGCCGGTCGAAACCTTCGATTTCCACCACCCGAACGCGGTGACCGCGCATTGGGCGCGCGAGAATTTCGAAGTGCTCGGGCAGCGTCTCAGTCTGGAGCTCGCACAGCGCACGAATCTACCTGTTAGCGGGGTTTCCTTCTGGGTGGACGCGTTGTTTCATTTTGCGGCGGCTCCGTTGGAAAGCTCCAACCGGGTGAGAGTCCTCGCGGAGGCTGTCCATGGTGAGTCGGGTGTGGAAATGGAGCGTCTCGAAGCTTTGTTAGGACTGATGACATTGCTGATGCGGGTGGTGCTCGTCGCGGACGATCTGGAGGGCTTTTCGACGGATGAGACCGCCGCGCTCCGTCTGGCGGCGTTCCTTGGATCGCTGCGTCAATCCGTGGAGCGACTGGATGTCATTCTTTCGCTCAATCAGGACATCTGGGAAAGCGCCTTCATGCCGCGGCTTAGCGGCGGGCTGGCGGATCGTTTGTCGGAAGTCGTCGTGGAACTCGAACCTCTCACGGAGATCGAAATGGAGGCCCTGTTGGATTCCCGCGTTCCCGGGCTGGGTCGCAGGGTGCTGGACCGCATCGATATGGTCGCCGCAGGCACCCACGCCCGCGGCTTGATCCGGGCGGCGGGCATGGCGTGGCTGAAGGCGACGGCGATGGATGCCTCCTCGCCGCCTGCCAGGGGCGCTGCTGTGGTTCCTGCTGCCGTAACTTCCGTTGCGCCTGCTCCTCCCGAACCGGTAGTCATTCCCGAGCCGGTTACCCCAGAGCCTGCCAAGCCCGAGCCGGTGGCTGAGGTCGTCGAGGAAGCCCCACCGCTCGAGCCGGAAAAAGTCGAGGAAAGCCCTCCAATGTCCGACGCCCCTCCATTTCCGGTTTCGGTCCCACCTGCCGTCGAGTGGCCGATACCGGTTTTTTCGCCGCCTCTGGTGGAACCGGCAGCCCAGCCGATGAATGATGTTTCGCCAGTTGAATCTCCATTTCAGACAAGTCCGGAGCTCGAGCCAGGACCGCCCCCGCTGGCTCCCGCTGCTCCTGAATGGCAGGAATCGCCGCAAAGATTCGTCTCTCAGGAACCTGAGTTTGCTCCAGTAAATCAATGGGATCCGCCCGCCTCAGCGGTGGAAATTCAAGCCCAACCGGAGCCGCCGGAATTTCCGCCTCAGGTGGATTCTCCATTTCAAGTGGCGGCCCGCCAGATCGAGCCCGAGCCACAGGCACCTTCGCTTTCGTCTTCCAACTGGCAGTCCGCGCCGCCAGCCCCGCCGATTGAGGATTTCATCGTGCCGGTGCAGGAGTTCCGTCCCGTTGATCTTGCGTTTCAAAACGCTCCGCAGCAGTTTGTGCCGGAGCCCACTCCATTCAATCCCGGTGGATGGCAGGAACCCGCATCGCCTCCTCCGCAGGGAATTTTCGCAGGTCCCCCTCCATACGAGGCACCGGCGGAACCTTCGTTCCAGCCAGTTGCTTCGCCATTCAATCCCGAGCCGCCGCAGAATTTCCCCGTTTCGGAGCCCTACCCGCCGCAAGGGAACGAATTTTCGCCCGCATTCCAGCCCAACCCGGAGCCGGCTTCCAATCCCGCACCGCCTCCTGCCGATGTTCCGCCTCCACCGACCACTGCGGATACCGACCGGGTCGATGATCTGCTGCGCCAATTCCGCGAACGCTACGGTCGCGGGAGCTTGTGAAAATTTTCACAAACCCCTTGCGAAACAAGCCGGTTTGGGCGTTTCTGTCGGCGGCAAAACAGGCATGAGCACCACCATTCAAGAAATCGAGGCCCCTGACGCAAACGCCCGCGCCGCCCGCGCCGTGGACCACTATCATTCGGAGACGGATGATCTCGTCGGAGAGCGGATGGTGCTGAACATGGGCCCTTCCCACCCGGCCACCCACGGGGTGCTGCGGCTCATTCTCGAGTTGAACGGGGAGATCATCCATTCCGCCGATCCGGATGTCGGCTTCCTGCACCGTGGCGATGAAAAAATCGCGGAAAACATGCATTACAACCAGTTCGTGCCTTACACGGACCGCTTGGACTACCTTGCGCCGCTTGCCAACAACGTCGCCTACGCCTGCGCCGTGGAAAAGCTGATGGACTGGACGCTGCCGCCGCGCGGCCAGGCGCTGCGGGTGCTCTGCTGCGAGCTCGCCCGGCTTTCCTCGCACATGTTAGGTGTGGGTGTTTGCGCCATGGACGTCGGCGCGATGACGGTTTTCCTCTACACCTTCACCGAGCGGGAGAAAATTTATAACATGTGCGAGCAGCTCACCGGCGCCCGCTTCACGACTTCGTTCACCCGCGTCGGCGGCCAGCTCCGCGACATGCCGCCGGGCTTCGAGGCCACGGTCCGCCAGTTTCTTGACGAGTGCCTGGTGGCGATCGGTGAGATTTCCAAACTGCTCGACAAGAACAAGATCTTCCTCGACCGAATGGTCGACGTGGGGGTGATTTCCCGTGAATCCGCCATTGCCTGGGGCATGACCGGCCCGAATCTCCGCGCCTCGGGGGTCCCCCGTGACCTTCGCAAAGACAGTCCGTATCTCGGATACGAGAAATACCAGTTCGACGTTCCCATCGCCGACGAGGGCGACTGCTATGCCCGCTATCAGATCCGGATGGAGGAAATGCGCCAGTCCATCCTCATTTGCCGCCAGGTGCTCGACACCATGCCGGACGGCCCGGTGAATCTAGCGGATTCCAAGAGCATGCTGCCCGACAAGGAGCGCGTGCTGATGTCGATGGAGGAGCTCATCCACCACTTCATCGTCTCCACCCAGGGCATCAACGCACCGGCCGGCGAAGTCTACTTCGCTGCGGAAAATCCCAAGGGCGAACTCGGCTTTTATATTTATTCCAAAGGCGGCGGCGTCCCGTATCGCCTGAAGATCCGCAGCCCCTCGTTCTGCAACCTTTCCATCACCTCCAAGCTGCTTCCCGGCCACATGGTGTCCGACATCCCGGCCATCCTCGGCTCGCTGGATTTCGTGATGGGCGAGTGCGACAGATGATGTTATTTCCATCGACCTATGAAAATCCTGCCAATCCTCCTGATCGCAGTCTCGCTGCCATCCCTGGTTTCCGCCGAGTTCGAAACATGGACGAACAAGGAGGGGAAATCCGTCGAACTGGATCTCGTCAACGTCACGCAGTCCGGCGGTGAGGCGCAAGGGGAGTTCAAGATGCGCAACGGCCGATCCGCCACGCTCAAGGCGTCCGATCTTTCCGAGGCCGATGCGAAGCGCCTCGCCGAATGGAAACCCGCGGCAGCCGCGCCAGTCGCCGCCGCCGCGACTCCCAGCGTTTTCGACCCCTTTCTCGACGGAGATCTGGTCTCCCTCAAAGGCAAGTCCCTGAAGTCTCTCCAGGATTTCGTCAAACCTACGAAATATTACCTTTTCTACTACACCGCCTCGTGGTGCGGCCCGTGCCAGAAATTCACTCCATCACTGGTCGAATTCTATAACGCGAACAAGCCGGGTAACAACGAGTTCGAAGTCATCCTCGTCACCAGCGACAGCGACGAAGATTCGATGGAGCAATACGCCGAATCGAAAAAGATGACCTGGCCCCACCTCAAGCTTTCCAAGGTCGAGCGCTTCAAAAAGGAATTCAAACACCCGGGGACAGGCATTCCCAATCTCGTTCTCACCGACACCGAGGGCAAGATTCTCAAAACCAGCTACGTTGACGGCAAATACTTGGGTCCCACTCCGGTGATGAATCATTTGGGCACCCTCCTGAAAAAGTAAGCGGCGTCCGGCACGCCATCGACTGATCATTTCCATGTCCCACTCCACTCTCGAAGAAACCATCGCCTCGCACGAGACCCCCGGCAGCCAGTTCTATCAACCGTTCGCGGTGACGCCCGAGCTTGAGGCCGAGGCGGACGAGCGCATCTCCCACTATCCGGAAAGCAAACGCGCGGCGACGCTGCCGCTGCTCCACATCGTCCAGCACAAGTTCGGCTACATCTCGGCGGCCTCCATCGACTGGGTTGCTAACAAACTTTCGATCGAGCCGATCAAGGTGCTCGAAGTGGTGACGTTCTATCCGGGTTTCCGCCAGTCCGCTCCGGGAAAATTCCACATCCGCGTCTGCCGCACGCTTTCCTGCGCGATGGGTGGCAGCTACGAGCTGATGGAGCGCCTGTGCGAGCTCACCGGCATCGACCGCTCTGCCAGCGATTCCCACCACCATCCGGTCACCGTTTCCCCGTGCGGGAAATTTTCCGTCGAGTTCGCCGAGTGCCTTGCCTCCTGCGGCAGCGCGCCGGTGTGCCTGGTGAACGATGATTTCCACGAGGCCGTCGCCCCCGCCAAGGCCGAGGAACTGCTCGCCAAATACGCACCCCAATCCTGACCTGATTCCATCAGCATGATCACCTACACCAAGCAGCCCCACTCCCGCGAGTACCGGCTCATTTTCAAGAACGTGGACCGCGAGGGCTGGGATCCGTCGATCGACTGCTACCTGCGCGACGGTGGTTACGACGACTTGAAAAAAGCCTTCGCCATGCAGCCCAAGGACATCACCGAGGAGGTGAAGAAGTCCGGCTTGCGCGGTCGCGGCGGCGCGGGTTTCCCGACCGGCATGAAATGGACGTTCATCCCGCCGAACAACACCAAGCCGGTCTATCTGATTTGCAACGGCGACGAGTCCGAGCCCGGCACGTTCAAGGACCGCTACATTCTCCATCAGGATCCGCACCAGCTTGTCGAGGGCATGGTGATCGCCGCCTACGCGGTCGGGGCGAAGACGGCATACATCTACATTCGCGAGGAGTTTCCGGAAGCCGCATTGATCGTGGAGCGCGCGATCGAAGAAGCACGGTCCCACAATTTCCTTGGTAAGAACGTGCTCGGCTCCGGTGTGGACGTGGAAATCTATGTCCACCGCGGTGCGGGTGCCTATATCTGCGGCGAGGAGACCGGCCTCATCGAATCACTCGAAGGCAAACGCCCGTATCCCCGCATCAAGCCGCCGTATTTCCCGGCGGCGCTCGGACTCTACATGTGCCCGACGATCGTGAACAACGTGGAATCGCTCTGCCACGTGAAGCACATCATCCGCATGGGCGGCGACGAATATGCGAAACTCGGAGTTGCTAGAAACACCGGCACGCGAATTCTCTGCGTCTCCGGCGACGTGAAAAACCCCGGTTATTTCGAAGTCGAGGTCGGCAAGGTCACGATGCGCGAACTGCTCTACGACATGTGCGGCGGCCCCAAGGACGGGCGAGAGTTCAAAGCGGTCATTCCCGGCGGTTCGTCATCCAAGATCCTCAAGTGCAACGAGGTCTTCAAACTCAAGAACCCGGACGGCACGACCAAGGATCTGGAGTTCTGGGATATCCAGATGGATTTCGACACGCTCGCCGCCTGCGGTTCCATGGCCGGCTCCGGCGGGGTGATCGTGCTCGACGACACCCGCAAGATGTCGTGGGTGCTCAACAACCTGAACGCCTTTTACGCGCACGAATCCTGCGGCCAGTGCACGCCATGCCGCGAGGGCTCGACGTGGATGAAGAAAATTTCCGACCGCCTCGTCGAGGGCACGGCCAGCCCGGCGGATATCGAGACGCTCGAAAGCGTCGCCTATCAGATCGACGGCCGCACGATCTGCGCGTTCGGCGAAGCGTCGTCATGGCCGGTGGAGGCGATCATCGGGAAATTCCGTGACGAGCTTCTGGCGGACACCAGGCCGGAAAACGCGACGCAGCCCCACAATCCCGAGGAGGAGGCGCAGCGGCGCTTCCTGCAACCGGCGTGAAGGACAAATTACAAGTCGCCGCTCTCATCGCCCGCGTCCTGCTAGGAGTGTGGTTCTTGTATAGCGGCGGCATGAAAATTTTCGGCAGCGGTCTGGACCGGTTCACCCGGGACGTGGCGAACTATCAGCTGGTCAAAGCCCCATGGGATGCGGTGGCCGCCTACTCGGTGCCGTGGCTGGAGCTGATCGCCGGACTTTGTCTGATGTTGGGAATCCTCCGGAAAGGGGCGATTCTCGCCATCGCCGGATTGGTCGTCGTGTTTTCAATTTCCGTCGGATGGGCCTGGACCCAGGGGTTGGATATTTCCTGCGGTTGTCACGGAGGTGATGCTCCGATCCAGTATTGGAACAAGGCTCTGGAATTCGCAGGTTACTTTTTCCTGCTTGCTTGGCTCTGGTGGATGGAAGGGCGGACCGTGGTCGCGAAGATGATTTGACGGCGACCTGCGTTCATCCCTACTTCAGGGCATGCGCTACGCGGAACGACTCCACCAACGGATTGAAAAAACCGGATCCCGGCTCTGTGTCGGTCTCGATCCTCGCCCGGGCGATGGCGGAGCGGCGGCGGCGAGGGGATTTCTGAAACATGTCATCGAAGAAACCGCTCCGTGGGCGGCGTGTTACAAGCCGAACATGGCTTATTTCGAGGCGATGGGCATCGAGGGAATCCGGCTGCTGGAGGAATTGCTCGGCGGGATGCCGGAAGACATTCCGGTGATTCTGGACGCGAAGCGCAGCGACATCGGCGAGACGCAGAAATACTACGCGCAGGGCTATTTCGCCGGCTGGAACGTCGATGCAGTCACATTGAATCCATTCCTCGGCTATGATTCCATCGAGCCGTTCCTCGATTGGAGAGGGAAGGGGATCTATCTGCTAGCTGTCACCTCGAATCCCGGCTCGGTGGACTTCCAGCGCCAGAAGCTCGCGGACGGACGATCGGTTTTCGAACTCGTCACCGCGCTCGGCGAGCGGGCGAAGGAGGAGGGACGCGCGACTGATGTCGGCTATGTCGTCGGCCTGACGAACGCGGCGGATGTCCTGGAAAAAATGCCGGATGCGCCGCTGCTGGTTCCCGGGCTCGGAGCCCAAGGAGGCGATCTTGCATCACTCGCCGCCGCCGCCCGCAGCGCGCCGGATGTGATCAATGTTTCCCGCGGCATCCTCTATGCCGGTGATGATCGAAATTTCGGCGAGCGGGCGCAGGACTGGGCGGAAAAAATCGCTGCCGCCTACGGGAAATTAGTTTGAGCTTTTCCATGCAAGTCCGGGATTCATCCGCTAAGCTCATGCGATTGTGCAAAACGACGAGCCCTCACCCATGAAGCCGGTACCCGCGAGGTATTCCGGCTTGCTGCCACACAAGGGCTGGCCGAAGCGGAATTTCCGCTTCCTGCGGCATCGCATCGTCCCTGGAATGTTCCAGCGGGTGAACGGCGACGTGCTCATGCCCGTGCTTGCCCCGCCGGAATCGGATAAAGTGCGTATCACCTGGATCGGGCATGCGTCGTTTTTCCTCCAGTTCGCCGGGCACTCGGTGATCGTCGATCCGAACTGGGCAAAGTGGCATGGCCCGGTGAAACGCCAGCGCAAACCCGGTCTGGACCTGCACGGCGTACCTGAAGTGGATCTGGTGCTGGTCACCCACGCGCATTTCGACCACCTTCACAAACCCAGCCTGAAAATTCTCCAGGCGCGGGAGGGAATCGTCGTCCCGATCGGCAGCGGCACGCTGGTGAGAAGATTGGGATTTCCAGCGACCCACGAAATGAGGGTGTGGGATGTCCTTAACTTCGGCCAACTCGAAATCATCCACACCCCGTCGCATCATTGGGGCGCGAGGTTCATTCACGACACGCATCGCGATTACGGTGGCTACATTGTCCGCACCGGCGGGAAAAGCGTCTTTCATTGCGGGGACAGCGCCTATTTCGACGGCTTCAAGGAAATCGGCCAGCGTTACGACATCGACGTCGCGCTGATGCCCATCGGGGCGTATGAATCGCCGAGCGGTCGCGATGTCCACATGAATCCGGAAGAGGCGGTTAGAGCCTTCGCAGATCTCGGGGCGAAAGCGCTCATTCCCATGCACTACGGGACATTTCCGCTTGGAAACGAACCTCACGACGAACCGGTCGAGCGGTTGCTGATGGAAGCGGACCGGCTTGGCATCAGCCATCAGATCCTGATTCCGGAGGAAGGTGTCGGCATCGAGTGGTGACGAAATTTTCCGGGAACAAAATAGGATCCCGTGTATCCTACGCCCATGAACCGCCGATTCGCGCTCTCGCTGTTGCTTCTGATCCCCACGCTTGCCTCCTGTGAACCCCAGAAAGCCATGACTGCCACTGACAAACAAACCGCCAAGATGCCCGAAGTCCCCGCCGGAGCGGAAGCCGCCACGCTCGGAGCCGGATGTTTTTGGTGCATCGATGCCGCCTACCGCCAACTCGACGGCATTTACTCGGTCACGTCCGGCTACATGGGCGGCCAGGTGAAGAATCCGACGTATGAACAAATCTGTGAGGGCGACTCGGGCCACGCCGAGGTGGTGCATGTCGTTTTCGATCCCAAGAAAATCTCCTACGAAAAAATCCTCGCCTGGTTCTGGGACCTCCATGATCCGACCACGCTGAATCGCCAGGGCAATGATGTCGGCACCCAGTATCGCTCGGCCATCTATTACTACTCCGACGCGCAGAAGAAAACCGCCGAAGCCTCCAAAGCCGCTGCCAAGGCCAATTTCAAAGACCCCATCGTGACGGAAATCACCAAGGCTTCCGAATTCTATCCGGCCGAGAACTATCACCAGAACTACTACAACGAGAACAAATCGAAGAACTCCTATTGCAAATATGTGATTGAGCCGAAGCTGAAGAAGTTGAAGTTGGACCATTGAGCGGTCTGCAAGTGACACAGGCATTCCTGCCTGTTCTTCCTTGGGCACAGCGTGTCGAGATACGGGCGGGTCACCACTGACGGCTATCCCGGGCCGTTCCTTTAGTTTTCTTGACAATGCCAGGTTTTGAGGGATTTCTGAAGTCGCAAAATGGCGAAGCGATCGACCGCAGGATTGAAACTGACCCGCTTGGAAGCCCGCACACGGGTGATCCGGGGGATGCAGCGCGGGGTTTTCGGGGTGTTCTGCATTTCCATCGGCTTTGTGGTGGTGGCGACGGCCTTCCCGCAACGTCGGGAGTTGGAAAAGCTGGAGGCCAAGCTGGAGCTGGCGAAACAGCGCGAGGCGACCGTCAATGCGGACCGCGAATACCATCAGATCGAGCATCGTGCCTTGCGTGAGGACCCTTCGTTTTTGGAGATCCACGCCCGCGACCGGCTCGATTACTATCGGGAAGGCGAGCGCGTGTTAAAGTTCCGCGGTGAGCGGTGATTTTTTCCGGGAGCGCGAGTTTCCAGACTCGCCCGAGAATGAGTCGTCGAAGAGAAAGAGCGGAGGCGCGGATCTTCGGCGTTCCATTCACTTGCGAGTCTGGAGACACGCGGTCCGGCAATCATTCGGATTCGAGCTTGGCGACGGTCATTGCCCGTCCTATCCATTGCCCATGCGCAACGATATCGAGCGGGTTTTGATTGATGAAGCGGTGATCGAGAAGCGCCTGGATTCGATGGCGCTCGAAATCGAACGGGACTTCCCGGCTGGTCCCATGGTGGTGATCATTCTGTTGAAAGGTGCGCTGGTTTTTGCCGCAGACCTGCTTCGTCGTGTGCCCCGCCCCTTGGAGATCGAGTGTCTGAATGTAGCGAGCTATCACGGCGGCTTGGAGAGCTCGGGCAAAGTGGATTTCCTGGATCGCCACTTCCCGGAAGTGAAGGGTCAGCATGTCCTGCTGCTCGACGATATTCTCGACACCGGTCGGACCTTGTATGCCGTGTCCCAGCGCCTCATCGAAGAAGGCGCGGTGGCGGTGCACACCGCAGTTTTGTTAGCCAAGGACAAGGAACGCGCGGAGGAAGTCCGCGCGGACTACGTGGGATTTGAAATCGACGATGAATTCGTCGTCGGCTACGGCCTCGACTACAAGGGAAAGTATCGGAACCTGCCCTACGTCGGTGTGCTCAAGCTTTCCGCCGCGACATGATTCGTGGCGGCGATTTTGAAATCAGAGATCCGGAGGCTTTCCTTAGTATCCTTGTAAGTCGATCTGCTCGCCGCTGAGAATCTTCACGCGTTTCCCCATCTTCTTCTGGATCAGCTGGAAATGGTCCATCTCGTCCGGAGAGATCAGTGAAATGGCATCTCCGGGAGATTCCGCGCGGCCCGTCCGGCCGATCCGGTGCAGATAGTCCTGCGGTGACCGGGGAAGCTCGTAGTTGATGACACACGGCAGGAACTCGATATCAATGCCCCGGGCTAGCAGGTCGGTGGCGACCAGCACCCGCAATTCGCCAGCCTTGAACTGCCGCAAGGTATCCCGCCGCGTTTGTTGGCTGAGTTTGGAATGAATCGCTGCCGCGTGGATGCGGTTTTTCAGGAGCTTGTTCACGATACCGTCCGCCTTGATGGTGGATGAAGCGAAGACGAGGACCTGTTTCAAGTTCCCGTGCTTGATCAGATAGCGCAGCAGCGGGCCCTTCCTGGGTTCCGAAACCAGATAGGCGAGCTGGTTGATCAAATCGATTTCATCCGGTTCTCCGGAAATTCTGATCACCTGCGGATCGCTCAGCACGAGCTGTTGGATCAGTCCCAGGTCGTCACTGAGCGTGGCGGAGAATAACAGATTCTGACGTCGCGGAGGCAGCAAGGCGAGGATGCGGTCCAGCTCGTCCTTGAATCCGGCGTTGAGCATCTTGTCGGCTTCGTCAAGCACCAGGGTGGCGATGGATGAAAGCCGCACGGCGTTCTTTTCGACCAGATCGAGAAGCCGGCCCGGAGTGGCGATCAGGATGTTGACCTTCCCGATCGCCTGCATCTGCGGGTTGATCGAAACGCCGCCGGAGACTGCCAGACAGGTCAGCCGCTCGGAAAGGGCCGGGAGGAAGGCTTGAAAAACCTGCTGGACCTGGTCCGCCAACTCGCGGGTGGGCACCAGGACCAGCACGGAGGGTTCGCGATATTGGGAAACGTGCGATGCTTGAAGGTTGTGCAGGATCGGCAGCACGTAACCGGCCGTTTTTCCGGATCCGGTCTTGGCAATGCCCAGCACGTCCTTCTTGCCGATCACCGCGGGGATCGCTTCTCGTTGAATCGGTGTAGGCTCGGAATAGCCCTCGGATGTCAATGCCCTGAGCAAGGAAGGAGAAAGACCAAGTGAGGAAAACGGCATCGGGGCGCGGAGCCTATGGGACCGGGGGATTTGTGGCGAGGCCGTATTTGCTCCCGATAGGTCATCTAATCCCGCCGCCGCGCCACGAAGTGGGTGACGAGCGATGCGAGGTCCGATTCGTCCGCATGCTGATAGGCAGGGGCGAGCATGCCACGGTCGATTTCAACCAGCTCGGGAGTATTTGCGAACACCGTCCGGGTTTCCACCGTGTATCCGTGCGACTCGAAAAACCGGATCCAGTCGCTCCGCAGCCAGCGGTTGTGATAGTCCAGCGAGTTTCCCATCACTTGCTGGAATTCCTCCTCAGACAACGTGTATTGCAGCAGCGGGGAAATCGTTTTGTCCGCGTGCCAGCGGTGGTCGCGGTGATCCATCACGTGGCTGAGAACCCCGTCCGGACGCATGACCTGTTGGACCATCGCCATCCATTTCTCAAGTTCGTCCGGGGTGAAGTGCTCGAGGTTGCCGGTGGAAAACATCAGTCCGATCGTGCCGCGCCACGGTGCCTCCAGCGCGATGGCATGACTGGGCGAGTAGGTCATGCCGATTTCCTTCATGACGACTCCCGCGTCCCCACTAACGGGAAGTTTTTCCAACAGCGATGAAACCCGCTCCGGCGGCGCGGCGGAAAGTTTTGCCAGGGACGGCCCTTGCTCTGCCAGCAGGCGCTTCGATACCGCCAGATAGCGGCCACTCATCCGGTCGTCCTGGTCGGTGAGCAGTCCCGGGCGGTCGGTGGCCACCGCCATGGCATAGGCGGGCGCGGGCGTGGCTCCGCAGTTGAAACACCACATGGAAACGTCCCGGGCGTGCGGGCCGAAGTGCTCCTGCACGACCTTCACGTGGTTGGGAATGACGCGGAACCATTTGGTGGCCATCCCGGCCTGCATGCCGAAGACCTTGGCCGTCAGCCAACGGTAAAGGTGGTGTCCGCCGGGGGCTGCGGTCAGGCTTCGGCGGATAAGAGATTTGAGTTTCCAGTTCATTCGGCAGGAGTTCTAACGGGATGAGGGTGATGCGCGGAAATCCGGTTGATTCATGTTTCCTCGCGGGTGACCAGATGTTCGGCCGGATAGACGACCCGGCAGTCGTTGTCACAAAGCAGCTCGCGCCGCACGCCGCTGCCGTCGTTGTATTCCCGCCAGAGCTTGTTGCGGCGGCGGATGCTGCCGGAAACCTTCACGAACTCATGGTCCGTCTCGACCATCCGGCACTGGAACGGCATCGGGCTGGCGCTGCGGAGGGCGGCCCGGCAGACGGGCGGTTCCACTGCGGCCTCCAGTAACAGCGGGAAATCCAGAGTGTTGCGCAACCGGAGGTCCACGTAGTTGTAAAACACGGTGGCACCGCAACCGAAAGGCGCCGTGCGGTCGGCATCCGGAAACAGATCCAGCGAATGACGGTGGCGCTCGATGATCTCCATCCCCGCCTCGATTCCTAACAATACGATGAGGTTCGCCAGCTGGCAAAGTCCGCCGCCCACTGCGGTGACCGTTTCCCCGTCACGGAACTCGAGTGCCGGCAGATAGCCGAGGCGGCGGGTGGACGGGCCGATGGTGCGGGTGAAGGAAAACACCTCGCCAGGCATGATGACGAGGCCGTTGAGCCGTGCCGCACCGAGTTGCAGGTTGCGGGTCTTTTGTTCGGTGTAGGCGGAGAGTGAGCCGGCGACTTCACGTTTGAGCGGCGAAGCTTTTTCAGAAACGAGAATCGGAAAATCCGCCGCATCGCCGCGGCTGCGGGCGAGTTTTTCGGGGGAGCGGAAGTCCTGCCAGTCGCGCATCCGCCGGCGGATAAAGACACGCACGCCGAACGGGATCACGCGGTGCAGCGGATTGCGGCCCGCGTGGACGACTGACTGAAGGGTGGGTTTCGACATGGTTGGAGTCTCCAATTCGTCCTTAAAACCGACACTGCCCGGGCCGAATCCACGTGTCAATTCATCCCTTCCGGATTCTAACCTCCACGCCCCCGTTTGAAACCTCCAGAGTGATCCTGCCTCCCATCAGCAGGGGATGGTTTGGCAGCTCGTGCCCCGCGGGAAAGCCGAACACCACGGGATAACAATAGGGCTCGACCGCTTCCCGAATGATCTGACAGGCAGTCATGCCGTAGGGAGTCCCTCCATCCCTCATGCCGGTGAAGTGACCGACGATCAGACCGGAGAGCCTTTCCAAAATGCCACCGGCCTTCAAATTTCCCATCATCCGGTCGAGATGATAGTGAAGTTCATGAACATCCTCGATGAATAGGATCTTACCTTTCGGCCGGATGTCGAAATCGGTTCCGCGCAGGCTCTGGATGATTGACAGGTTTCCGCCTGTCAGAATTCCGGATGCCGTGCCGGTCCGGTTCAACTCGTGGGGGGGCAGGTTGTATTCGGCTGTTTTCCCTCCCAGCAAATCCATCATTCGCTCGAAGCTGTCGGTGGTTGCTCCATCCCTCTCAAACTGAGAGGTCATCACTCCATGGACCGAGGCGATCCGGCGGCGGGATAGATAGGCATGGAAAACGGTGATGTCACTGAAACCCGCCAGCCACTTGGGTTTCCCGAGGAACGACGACCAGTCGAGTTGGCGATGAGTCCTCAAACAACCATACCCGCCGCGGGAGAAGAAGATCGCCTTGACCGACGGGTCATCGAGCGCCCGCTGCATGTCGGCGGCGCGTGCCGAATCCGAGCCGGCGAAGATCCTTTCCTCGTCGAAGGCATGTCGGCCGATGTTCACTTTGAATCCCTGTTGCCGAAGCAGTTCGGCTCCGCGCCGGACGATCTGCCGGTCAATTTTTCCAGCTGGAGAGATGATGGAAACCCTGTCGCCAGGGGAGAGATTGGGAGGAAATTTCATTCCGCGGATGCCTGTTGACTGGGAAAGAGCTTGGACGGCGAGGCATCCAATAGCAAGCCGGCGTCAGTTCCTGAAGCCGAATCCGGGCTGCTTGAAGATGGCAGGAAAAATGATTGGAATAATTAAAAACGGTGCGAGTCTCATCCGATACAAGTCCGATGAAGTCATTGGAGCTTGTTCCAAAAACCAAACCAAAAAACACATGAAGACCACCAACGCCCTCGTGGCTGCCGCCCTCGCCGGAGTATTTGCCGCCGGAACCACCGTCACCGAAGCCTCACAGCTGCTCGGATCGCCCGTCGCCGCCGAAAAGGAAAAGGACGACTGCCCCGGCAAGGATAAGGACAAGGACAAGTGCCCGGGCAAGGAGAAGAAAGAAGGCACCCTCATCACTGGCAAGGATAAGGACGAATGCCCAGGCAAGGACAAGGAGAAGAAAGAAGGCGAAGAGAAGAAGGAAAGCGAGATCCTCTGATTTTCCCGGAAACCCCGCAGCGACGACCTGTCCTGCGGGGTTTCTTTTGTCCATCCATTGAACCCATCGAGCCATGAACGGATCGAAATTCACCGGCGGCGTGGAACTGGCGACCGGGATCGGTTTGCGTTCGCCGCACTACCGGCACATTCTATCGGAAAAGCCGGCGGTAGGGTGGTTTGAAATCATTTCCGAAAACTACATGGTCGAGGGCGGGCGCCCGCTGGAGGTGCTCGACATGATTCTCGAACAGTATCGTGTGGTCCAGCATGGGGTGGGACTCTATCCGGGAAATGCCGGTGGCGTGAGCCGGGACCATTTGAAGCGGCTCAAACGGTTGGTGAAACGCACGAACACGCCATGGATTTCGGATCACCTTTGCTGGGGCAGCATTGATGGCAGCATGAGTCACGATCTGTTACCCATTCCCCTCACCTTCGAGGCTGTCAGGAAAACCGCGGAGAACCTGCGGATGGTGCAGGATTTCCTGGAAGTGCCGCTGGCGATGGAAAATGTGAGCAGTTATGGCGAGTTCAACGGCGACGAGATGACCGAGTGGGAGTTCCTCGCAGAGGTCTGCGAGCTGGCGGATGTTGGAATTCTGTTGGACGTGAACAACATTTATGTCTCCTCGGTGAACAACGGGTTCGATCCATTGGAGTATGTCAATTTCGTGCCGCCGGAGCGGGTGGCGCAGATCCACATCGCGGGGCACTCGCGGTATGAGCGGTTCATCGTCGATACGCATGACCATCCGGTGATCGATCCGGTGTGGAAGCTTTACGAACGCGCGATCGAGCGCTGCGGTCCGGTGGCAACGCTGCTGGAGTGGGACGGCCGGATCCCTTCGTTCGACGAGGTCTGGACCGAGGCCCGGAAGTCGGAAACCTGGCGTGAATCCGCGCTGGCCAAGAAGGGAGACCATGCGGCCGCTTGACCAGACGCAGCGCGAGTTTTTCGCCGCATTGCAAATGCCATTGCGCGGCAGGAGCCGCAGCAGCACGGAGTTGCCCGTGTCCGACGAAGGACATTCACCAGAGTTTCTGGCAAAGGCGGAGGAGCTGATGAAATCCGGCACAAATCTATCTTCGGCGGAACGGCTGGAATTGTATCACCGGCAGTATTGGTTCCGGGTGCTGGATTCGATTGCCGAGGATTTTCCGGTGCTGCGGAAGATGGCAGGTGAGCGGGTTTTCTGGGCGCTGATGGAGGCTTATCTATCTGACTGCCCGTCGACCAGTTTCACGCTGCGGCATCTGGGCAGTCGGCTGCCGGATTTTACCGCGGGTTGGGAGGAAATCGGCGGAATCGAGCGCCGTTGGTTTTCCGCGTTAGCCCGGATCGAATACGCGCAGATGGAAATTTATGAAGCGGCCGAGTGGGCTCCGGTGGCGCCGGAGGACCTGGCCAACGCTGAGTTGGGTTTGCAACCGCACGTGGTTCTGTTGGAGCTTCCGGTTCCCGCCGACCATTGCTTGGACTGGGAGGAATTTATTCCCGGGCAGGGCGAGGTCGTGCACCTGGCCGTCTGGCGTGGTGAGGGAGGAGCGGCGTGCCAGTGCCGGATTGATGCGGTGGAGTTCGTGTTGCTGGAACGCCTGAGTCAGGGCGGCACGTTGTTTTCCCTTTTCGCAGAGCCGACCGAGCGGGAACCAGAGCCGGGGGAAGTGGCTCAATGGTTTGGGAACTGGCAGAGCCGGGGTTGGATCGCTGTGGCTCCGACGGGGGAGGCTGAGGAGTTTCCGGTGGTTAGGCGCAGGGATGTGCTGGAATCTGACTGGAGCCAGTTGGACAAGATGGGCTCTCAGGCGAGGGCGATGGAAGATTGAACTGTCGCGCGGAATCAATTCCGCGCTCCAGTTAGGTCAGCCTCCGGTGCGGGGCGGGCGCTTCTTTTTGGATTCCGGAGTGACGTCGCGCATGGCATTACCACCTTGTTTTTTTGCTTTTTCCAGCTCGGCTTGGCGCTCGGCCATGCGTTGGACGAAGGATTTCTTGTCGCTGACCGTGCGGGGCTTGAGCTCGGGCTCGGGGATCTTGCTCATCAGCCAGGTCTGGCCGATCGAGAAGATGTTCTGGGTGGTCCAGTAAAGGGCGAGGGCGGAGGCGAAGTTATAACAGAAGAAGAAGAACATGAACGGCATGAACATGATGATCTTCTGCTGCATCTTGTCGCCGGTCATCGGCGTCATCCGGATTTGCAGGAAGCTGGTGATCGCCATGACGATCGGCAGGATGTTGAGGGGAATTCCCCCGATATACATGAGGGTGTCCGGTTGGGACAGGTCGTCGACCCAGAGGAATCCCTGGCCGCGGAGTTCGACGGCGTATTGTAGCATCCGGTAGAAGCCGAAGAAGATCGGGATCTGGATCAGCATCGGAAGGCAGCCGCCGAGGGGGTTGATGCCGTATTTTCGATAGAGCCCCATTGTTTCGGTGTTTACCTTGTTCGGATCGTCGGGATACTTCTCTTTGATTTTGAG
>JBGSTM010000052.1:0-13788 GCA_041736495.1 Akkermansiaceae bacterium | reverse complement strand
GTGGAGCAAACATCGCCGCCCTCCTCCGTGGCGCTGTCGCCTGCGGCTGGTTCGGCATCCAGACGTGGTTCGGCGGCGCGGCGCTGCATGCCACACTGGCAATCCTGCTCGGCCTCGATGCCACGGCGGGCAGTCCGATCCCAGGGCTGGGCATCACGGGGGCGCAACTCAGCTGCTTCCTGTTATTCTGGTTGATGAACGTCTTCTTCATCTGGAAAGGCATGGAATCCATCAAGTGGCTGGAAAAACTCAGCGCTCCATTCCTGCTGGTCGTGGGCGTGCTGATGATGATCTGGGCGGTCACCAAAGCGGGCGGCTTCGCTGCGGTGTTCGCCGCATCCTCGCCTGACAAAGCCGTCAGTTGGGTCGGCTTTGGCGCGGGACTCACCGCGATGGTTGGATTCTGGGCCACGCTCTCGCTGAACATCCCGGATTTTTCCCGCTATGCCAAATCCCAGCGCGACCAGATCTTTGGTCAGGCGATCGCGCTTCCGACCACCATGACGTTCTACTCGTTTGTGGGAATCGTCGTCACCGGTGCGACCGTGGTCATCTTCGGCGAGGCCATCTGGGATCCCGTGCAGGTTGTCGGGAAAGTCGGCAGCAAATGGCTGTCTGCGATTGCCCTGATCATCCTCGCCGTCGCCACGCTATCCACCAACATCGCCGCCAACGTCGTTTCGCCGGCCAATGATTTTTCAAATCTTGCCCCGCGGCGAATCAGCTTCCGCACCGGCGGCATGATCACCGCGTTTATCGGCATTCTGATCATGCCGTGGAAACTCGTCGCCGATCCCAGCGGCTACATCTTCACCTGGCTCATCGGCTATGGCGCATTGCTCGGCCCCATCGCCGGCATCATGATTGCTGACTACTACGTGCTTCGTAGAAAGCACCTCGACGTAAACCAGCTCTATCAATCTGATGGCATCTACACCTACACGAGTGGATTCAGCCTCGCCGCGCTTTCCGCATTCATGCTCGCCGTGCTGCCGAACCTTCCCGGCTTCCTGGTCCAGACCGGAGTGATTTCCGGTGCTCATCCGTTCCTCACGTCCGTCTATCAGCAAGCTTGGTTCGTCGGCTTCGGCCTGGCCTTCGCCTTGTATCTTCTTTTCAGGAAAATCTCACCCACACCGATCCAATAACATGCCCCAGCTTCCTCCGTTCGACTACACTCCGATGCCTTACGACGGCCCGTCGCCCGAGGAAATCCTCGCGCTGCGCAAGCAGTTCGTGAACCCGGCCATTTTCCACTACTACAAGAAGCCGATCGCGATCGTCGAGGGCAAGGCCCAATACCTTTTCGACGAAACCGGCCGCCGTTATCTCGACGGCTTCGGCGGCATCGTCACGGTGAGTGTCGGCCACTGCCACCCTGAAGTGCTCGCAGCCGCGACGCTGCAGAACGAGACGATCAGCCACACCACCACGATCTATCTTAACCCACAGATCGCGCTGTATGCCAAGGAACTCGCTGCAAAAATGCCCGGCGATCTCAAGGTCTGTTATTTCGTCAACTCCGGCTCCGAGGCCAACGACCTCGCCGTGCTGATGGCTCGCGCCTACACGCAGAACTACGACGTCATCGCCCTGCGCAACGCCTATCACGGCGGTAGCCCGAGCTCGATGGCGCTCACCTCCCACCACACCTGGAAGTTCAACGTCCCGCACTCCCATGGCGTCCACCACGCGATGATGCCGGACAGCTACCGCGGCCCCTTCGGCATGGATGATCCCGACGCCGGGAAAAAATACGCCGCCGACATCGGGGAAACCGTGCGCTATGCCACGCCGGGAAAAATCGCCGCATTCATTGCCGAGTCCATCCAGGGCGTCGGCGGCAGCGTGGTTTTCCCGGATGGCTACCTGAAAGAAGCCTACGCACAAGCCCGCGCTTTCGGCGGCCTTTGCATCGCGGATGAAGTGCAGGCCGGCTTCGGACGGACCGGCACGCATTTCTGGGGATTCGAGACTCAGGGAGCCATGCCGGACATCGTCACCATGGCCAAAGGCATCGGCAACGGCTGCCCGCTCGCCGCCGTCGTCACCACGCCGGAAATCGCACAGGTGTTAGCAAGCCGCATCCATTTCAACACCTTCGGCGGCAACCCGGTTTCCATGGCCCAGGGCCGCGCCGTCCTGCGCGTGATCGAGAAAGAACGTCTCCAACAAAACTCACTCGAAATCGGAGCCTACCTCACCGCCGGTTTCCAGAATCTCGCGGAGAAACATTCCATCATCGGCGAAGTCCGCGGCAAGGGTCTCATGTTAGGCGTGGAACTCGTCAAGGACCGCACCACCAAGGAACCCGCCACCGCCGAGTGCGCCGCGGTATTTGAAAAATGCAAGGACCTCGGCCTGCTCATCGGCAAGGGTGGACTTTTGGGCAACACCCTGCGCATCAAACCGCCGATGTGCATCCATCAGGCTGACGCCGATTTCATGCTGGAAGTCATCGGCGAGGCGCTGGCAAGCGTCTAGGCCTCGGCTTTCGTCAGCTGCAGTTCCGGCTTCCGGTGCCGGTGGATCCAGACGCTCTGCACGAGGCCTAGCAGGAACATGCAGATCACCACGAAGGTGCCGGAGTAGCTGACCAGCGGCATGGGAATCCCGGTGATGGGCGTGATCAGCACGCACATCCCGATGCTTTCGAAGATATGCGCGAAAAACAGCGCGACGATCAGACACGCAAGCAGGCGTCCGGACACATCCCGGCTATAAAACGCGATGAACAGCCCTTGGATGAGTAACAGCGCGAATGCCGTAAGCAGCAGAAGACTCCCGCGGAAGCCCAGTTCCTCGGCGATGACCGCGAAAATGTAGTCGTTGTGGGCGGTGTCTGTGGGGATGAATCCCTTGTCGTGGAGGGATCCCCTTTCCACCGTGGCCTTCCAGCCGACACCCTTCCACCCGGCCTTGCCGACCGCCATCGAGACATTGTGGGGCGCATAGGCATCGCCGCTGATATCCACCTCTCGGCCCTGCACCATCCGCAGCCAGACGTCGATCCGCTCCGGTCCACGTTTGGAGACCAGCGGCAGCGCCACGAAATAAAGCAGCGGAATGATTCCGGCCCCTAAAAAGGTCATGCAGGTCAGGTAGCGAAAGGGAATCCCGCCGATCAACAGAGCGACGACCAGCACGGGAATCCAGACGAGCGCGGACCCCATGTCGCCCATCTTCATCACCATCAGGAAAGGGACCACCGCGACTCCGCCGATGATTGCGATGCGGATGAAAGGTGCTCCAAACCAGCGGTGCAGCTTGGGTAAATCCTGCAGCAGCCAGGAAATCAGCAGGATCCCCGCGGTGATGCCCAGTTGCGCGGGTTGGAAGGAAAATCCGCCGAACTTGAGCTGGTGCACCGCGTCGTCCTGCCCCATCGCCACCACCATCAGCCCGAGACTCACCGCGTAAAACGGGATTCCCAGCCAGCGGATCCAGCGGTAATCGATGAAGGCGGCGGCGAAATAAGCCACGCTCCCGATCAGGATGAACATCTTCTGTTTCGAAGAGAAATAAGCGCCCGCGCTGCCGAACTGGGCGAGATTTTCCTTGGTCACCGAAACATGCCGCGCGGCGCTCTCGATCATGAACACGCCAAAGATCAGGAGCCCGTACATGACCAGCACCAGCACCCAATTCATTCCCAGGATTTTCCTCAAAAACGGCGTCATGATTTCCCCGGCAGCGACCATACGTCGGACCGATCCCATGGCAAGTAGGGCGTCAGATTTGTTCCGGGAAGGGCGGTTCCGGGCCTCGCGACAGGCCGAATCATTTCGCCCACCGGGTTTCCCTTGGCGGTGGCGGGGAAGTTTCATAGACCTCCGGGCAGCGTGATCGAAGTTCGTTTTCAAAGAGGCCTGCACCTGCCGGAACTCGACCTGTGGCTGGACCCATGGGATGCGAAACCACGCGCATTCGTTTCCCACGCCCACGCCGACCACTTCGCCCGCCACGAGTCGGCGCTGTGCTCGGAAGTCACCGCCACGCTGGTGCGGAAACGATTTCATCTTGCGGAAAACCGGATCGAGCCGGTTTCCTTCCACGTCCCGGTGGTGCGCGATGGATTCCGCCTGCGGCTTCTGCCGGCCGGGCACATCACCGGATCGGCGATGCTCCACGTCACCCGCATCAAGGACAACGCGAGCCTGCTTTACACCGGGGATTTCAAAACCCGCCGCAGCCGCACGGCGGAGTCGGTCAATTTCCTCGCCGCCGACACGCTGATCATGGAAACGACGTTCGGCCTTCCGAATTTCGAGTTTCCAAATCCGATGGAAATCGAGGCCAGCATCCTGCGCTTCGTGAGCGACGCGTTTGCCGACGGCGAGACGCCGGTGCTGCTGGGATATTCACTGGGAAAAGCCCAGGAAGCCCTCGCAATGCTCGCGGAAAACGGCATTCCCGCCCTGCTCCATCCAGCCGTCGCCGCGATGACCGCCGCCTGTCGCGACGCAGGTGTCGAAACCTTGCCGGAACCCGTGGAATTCGACGGCCACGCGCCGCCCGGCCACGTCGTCATCGCCCCGCCTAACACGATCCGCTCGAAGCTGCTGCGCGGGTTGAAATCCAAGCGCACAGCGATGCTGACCGGTTGGGCGCTGCAACCCGGTTCGAAATACCGTTACCGGGTCGACGAGGTGATCCCACTATCCGACCATGCCGACCACCCGGGCCTGCTGGAATGCCTCAAACGCGTGCGGCCGAAGCGGATTCTAACCGTCCACGGCTATGCGAAGGAATTCGCCGCCGAACTGAGGACCAAGGGGATGGACGCCTGGTGCGCGATGGGTGGCGACCAGCTGGAATTCCCGCTCAACCAGGCGGCCCCGCGCTCAGGCTCGTCCGGCGGCCCGCGCCACAGTCGGGCGATTTGCGCGCTGGCGGACTTCGGAGACCTTTGCCGCTTGGTCGGCGAGACCAGCAGCCGCGTGGCGAAAACCGAATTTCTATCAACCTACCTGCGCGGCTTGGCCGCCGATGAAGACCTGCGCCTCGCCTCGGTCTGGCTTACCGGAGAAGCGCTGCCGAGAAAGGGGGGACGCACATCACTGCATGTCGGATCGGCCACCATCCGCCGCGCATTGCTGTCCCTGCCCAACGTCCGCGAGGAGCGTTATCGCGAAATTTCCCTGAGCCAGAACGACGCTGCCCGCACCGCGCGGCTGGTGCTTCAGGAAATCCACCTCAAGCCGGAACCGCTCGATCTATCCGGACTCGCCGCGTTTTTCCAGGATCTTTCCAGCGCCACCGGTTCTCTCAATCGGATTCAACGGCTCGCGGGACGCCTTGCGACCCTGCATCCGGTCGAGGGTGAGACCATCGTCAAGCTGCTCACCGGCGACCTCCGCATCGGACTCAAGGAAGGCCTCGTCGAGGATGCCATTGCCGCCGCCTTCAAGGTGGATCCGGCGGATGTCCGGCACGCCCACATGATCACCGGCGACATCGGGGAAACGGCCCTGCTCGCCCGTCAGGGGAAACTCCAGGAAGCCAGTCTCCGTCCACTGGTCCCGGTGAAATGCATGCTCGCCGCACCGCTGGAGCGCGATGCGGAAGACAATCGTCCGCTGTTTGAAAAACTGCCTTTCACCCCACCTTTCTGGTTGGAGCCGAAATACGACGGCATCCGTGCACAACTGCACAAGCGTGGCGGGGAAGTCTCACTGTTCTCCCGCGACCTGCGGCCGCTGGACGAGGAGTTCCCGGAACTGCTGGTTTCCGCCCTGGCCCTGAAGGGCGACTTCATCCTCGATGGCGAGCTCATCGCCTATGCCGAGGGTCGCAAACTCGGTTTCGCGGATCTTCAGAAACGCCTCGGCCGACACATGGCCGCCGGCGACCTCTTCCTAACCGACGAGCGCCAGGACAGTTCGGTGCCGCTGCGTTTCATCGCCTTCGACATCCTTTCCCATGACGGGTTTGACCTGCTAGACACACCGCTCGTGGACCGCCGCGACCGATTGGAGTCAATGGCCCTGACGCTTCCGTTCGAGACGATTCCCATCCACTGCGCCGACAACGTGGAGGAGATCGAAGCGATTTTCAAAAGATCACTCCAGGACAGCCACGAGGGTCTGATCGCCAAGGACCCGGCGAGTTCCTACACGCCGGGGCGACGCGGGAAATCGTGGATCAAACTCAAGGGCGTGATGCCAACCCTCGATTGCGTCGTCGTGATCGCGGAACAAGGCCACGGCAAACGCTCGGATGTGCTGTCCGACTACACCTTCGCCGTACGCGATGATTCCAATGGCCAGCTGCGCGTGATCGGCAAGGCCTACTCCGGCCTAACCGACGACGAGATCGAGGACCTGACCGAACATTTCAAGAACCACACCCTGCGCAAGGAAAGGCGCAAGCACCACGTGGAGCCCAACTTGGTTCTGGAGATCGCCTTCGACGCGCTTCGCAGGTCGCCACGCCACGACTCCGGACTCGCGATGCGCTTTCCGCGCATCAAGTCCATCCGCCGGGACAAGTCCATCGAGGACATCGACACGATCCAATCCGCCAGCGCCCTTCTCTAACTCAACATCATGACATCGATCTTCAAACTCACGCTTGGACTGTGCCTCACGGCGTTTATCGCATCCTGCGCCGCCCCGTCCACCGGGTCCTCGAGTGGCCGCGACGTTTACGGCCACCGGCCGGGCCCCAAAGGTTTCAGAACCGTCATCATCGACGCCGGCCACGGCGGCAAGGACAGCGGTGCCGTCAGCTCCCACACCCGCCAGAAGGAAAAGGACCTCGCGCTTGACACTGCGGAAAGAATCGCCGCCGAACTTCGAGGCGATTTCAAGGTGATCCTCATGCGTTCCGAGGACGAGTTCATTGATCTCGACGACCGCGTGCTGCGCGCAAACCGCCACGGCGACGCCATCCTCGTCAGCATGCATTACAACAGCGGCCCGTCCTTCATCCGCGGCCCGGAAACCTATTATTGGCGGGTCGACAGCCACGGCCTCGCCACCCGTTGCCAAAAGGCAATGGCCGCCGCAAGTCCCGCCGAAACCGGCAACCGCGGATTGGTCCGCCGCCGGATCCGACTCACCCGGAATCCGGAAATCCCCTGTGTGCTGTTGGAGGGCGGATACCTCAGCAACGCCGACGAAAGCCGCCTGATCAGCGAGCCCGCTTATCGCCAGCGACTTGCTTCCGGGATCGCGTCCGCCATCAAGACCCAGGCCGCCATCGGCGATGAGGGTACCGGACCATTGCCCCGCCCGATCAACGCCCCGCCGAGTCGGCCGACGGATGCGCCGGAGTGAATTCCCGAATGGGTGACACATTCTAGCAACCACCCGCCGTGGTATGGGATCTGCTTGGAGACTAGGATTCACCACAAGCTCGAATCCATAGGGATTTCTGGTGGGAGAGACCGGGTCTTTCCCTTCTATTTCATTCATTTCCAATGCCCCATCTTCCATCCGAACTTCTGGGAATCCTGCCGTCTCTCGAAGTCCTGCCGTTCTTCGCAAGTGACTTACCGGAGGGGTCTGCTAGCCGCGAATTTCCATTCCAGCTCAAGGCATATTCCAGCTACGGAGAGATCAGCCGCTGTCTGCTGACCCGCAAAATCATGGGCGGCATCATTCCGTGGGAGATCTTCATTGCCGACGTTTTGGCACTGCCGGGCCAACGCGCCAGCTGGAAGATCCCCATTTTTCTCCATGCCTGCCCGACGGAACTCGTTCTGCGCGAGTCGGTCTTCAAGGCGTTCTATCCGTCACAGGGCGGCCCTCCCGCCAAACTTCCTCAACGCTTGACCGTCGGTATCGAAAGCCAGAATTCGCTCACCAAAGGCCAATCCCGCGAATGGCTCAACCAATGGAAAAACGGATCGTCCACCGAGCTCGTTTTCAGGATGTTGCCGATGGACATGATGATCCATGCGCTCAAGGCCGAAGCACTCGATGCCATCATCGCGCCCTCGCCTTGGGGAATCCACGCGGAGTCTACGGGACTTGGCCGACGCGACCCACGTTTCAGTCCGGGCAAGTTCGCCCAGCGGCTCGTGATGGTCTGTCACCGGGAGTTCCTCGAACAACATCCCGATTTGAGCCAGACCCTGGCACGAAACATTGCAGGGGCACGAAACCAACTCAAGGATCCGACCACCTTCACGAAATCCATCGAACGCATGTCACGCTGTGGAAGGCCCCTCGTGCAGCGCGATTTCCTGGAGAAAGCGGCCACGCTTCATTCGTTTTCATCGTTAGACAATGATGTGATTCCCGACATGCGGAAACTCGTCGCCGAGCTGATGGCCCTCAATGATTTTTCCGTCCTTCCGAGCCAGGTCGCCCCCAGCGAACAGACCGCGCGATTGTTGCTACCCGCCTAACCGTGATCGGCGTCGTGACTGACCGATTCCGACAGCAGGTTCAGGAAAACCTCCGCCACCCAGGTCAGCGGACGACTCGGTTCCCACCAGGCACAGCATGTCCGGCGAAGAGTCAGTCCAGGCAGTTTCAGACAGACGAGGCTTCCTTCCTTGACCGCCGTGACGGCAGCCCATTCCGGAAGAAACGCAATTCCCTGACCTTGACGCGCCAGGTCGAGTGTCACCCGCGGATCGGGTAGAATCCATTTCCTCAGATCCCTTTCCCCGCCGCGCCCGAGGTGCTTCGCCAGCGTTTTAAAAATGAAGCGATCCTGGAAAATCAGGAGACTCTGTCGAAGTTCCTCCACGGACACCCGGCTCTTTTGACCCAGTCGATGAAAAGGAGCCACATAGGCGTGAAACTCCTCGTTTGCCAGGTCCCGCCTGACCATCTCGGGCGGGACCCTTTCGACAAAATCCACATCGAAGTCCACCTGCATCCCGGGCCGCTCTTCCTTCCCGTTTCCTGTCACGACCATTTCGAAATCCGCCGCGGGAAAACATTCGTGAAACGTCGACAGCGGGCCGGTCTGCAGGATACCTAGCAGGCAGGACGGCAGCCGGAACACGAGCTTCTCCGAGCGTCCGTCCAGCGCCGCGAGCTCGCTTTTCATCGAGGACATCTTCACCAGTAGGTCCTCCACCATCGGCAACAGGCGCACCGCCGCGCCTGTGGGCTTCACCTGCGGCCCGAGCCGGCGGAACAACGAACATCCCAGATCCTCCTCCAGCGACTTCATCGCATGACTGATGGCAGAAGGACTTACGGACAAAATTTGCGCGGCGCCGGCGAAACTCCCCTCCTTCACGGAGACATAAAACATCTGCAAGCGCTTCGAATCGACGATCCCGGGATCAATCACCGGCGGCTCCCGCAATCTGCCTGGGGTATCGTGAATCATATTCAGCATGCTCTGTCCGTCCGGTGAGCAAAGCGTGTGCCAAACACCACCGGGCGGCGGATCTCCAGCGCGACCCGCCGCCGGCCATGGTGAATTGATTTCAACTCCACCTCCGACCACATGGCACATCCGGTGCAATGATGAATGATGTCGCGGAACTATCAGTATCGACCTCCGCGATCAGCGCCACACAACGACTCCAAACCATGAAACTAAAAACAATAAGCCATCATTTCCTGAAGGTTGCCGCCCTCGCTCTTGCGACGGCGACGGCGACCGCGCAGGACAAACTACCGACCTCCCAGGTCAACACCACCGGACTGGCCGTCACCGACGACACCGTGACCGTCGGCCAGTTGCATTCCGCAACCGGAACCATGGCGATCAGCGAAACCGGATCCATTCAGGCCGAGCAGCTCGCGATCGACCAGATCAACGCCATGGGCGGGGTTCTCGGGCGACAAATCAAAGTCATCAAGGAAGACGGCGCGAGCGATTGGCCGACCTTCGCGGAAAAGGCGAAGAAGCTTCTTGTCAGCGACAAGGTTGGAACCGTTTTCGGCTGCTGGACTTCCGCATCCCGCAAGGCGGTGCTTCCGGTCTTCGAGAAGGAAAACGGAATGCTCTACTATCCGACTTTCTACGAGGGTCTCGAGCAGTCCAAGAACGTGATCTACACCGGCCAGGAAGCCACCCAGCAGATCATCGCCGGGCTTGACTGGATCGCCAAAGAGAAGGGCGCGAAGACGTTCTATCTGGTCGGTTCGGACTACATCTGGCCCCGCACCTCGATGAAGATCGCCCGCAAGCACATTGAGAATGTTCTCAAGGGCACGGTCGTCGGCGAGGAGTTCTACGCGCTCGGCAGCACTTCATTCGGATCGCTGATCAACAAGATCAAGCTCAAGAAGCCGGACGTCATCTACGCCGCCGTCGTCGGTGGATCCAACGTGTCGTTCTACAAGCAGCTCGCCGCCGCCGGCATCAACGGGTCCAAGCAAACGCTCCTCACCATCTCGGTGACCGAGGACGAAGTGCTCGGCATCGGCGGGGAAAACCTCGCCGGCTTCTACTCCGCGATGAAATACTTCCAGAGCCTCGACAATCCTAACAACGTTGAGTTCGTCAAGGCTTTCAAAGGCAAATACGGTGCTGACAGCGTGATCGGCGACGTTACCCAAGCCGGCTACCTCGGCCCATGGTTGTGGAAGGCAGCGGTTGAAAAGGCCCAGAGCTTCGACATCGACAAGATCGCCGCCGCGTCCCCCGGTCTTGAACTGACCACCGCGCCGGAAGGTTATGTGAAAGTCCACCCGAACCATCACCTCTGGAGCAAGCTCCGCATCGGCCAATGGCAGAAGGACGGACAAGCGAAGGTTCTCTACGAATCCGAGCTGATCGAGCCCGATCCGTTTCCGAAAGGCTATCAGTAATTACATCCTGCAACTTGCCTTCGAGTCCCTGACTTAACCGCGAGTTCATTCATCACCCGGAGGGCCGGGTCATACCGGCCCTCCTTTTTCCCTATCCGGAAACCTTTTCCAAACCTCGAAACGCCTGATTTTATGGGAGAATACACCACCGAAGAATTACAAAGCATTTTCATCATGCAGGGCTTCTCGGGCTTAAGCCTGTTCAGCGTCCTCCTGCTCATGGGCCTCGGCCTCGCACTCATTTTCGGCCAGATGGGCGTGATCAACATGGCTCACGGCGAGTTCATGGCCCTCGGCGCCTACACCGTTTATTTCTGCTCCCACCTCACCGAAACCTATGCCCCGGCGTTTGGTCCGTACTATTTCGTCGCAGCCATCGGGCTGGCCTTCGTCGTTTGCGCCGCGCTCGGCGCTCTGGTCGAATGGTCGTTGATACGACATCTCTATCACCGACCGTTGGACACGCTGTTGGCAACGTGGGGACTCAGCCTGATTCTCCAACAGACCTATCGCTCCATCTTCGGCGCGCGGGAAGTCACCCCCACCCTGCCCGAGTGGCTGATGGGCTCCTACACCGTCAAGGAGGGCCTCGACATTCCCATTAACGGCATGTTTGTTCTCGGACTCTCGCTGGTCGTCACCATCGCGCTGATGACATTCATGTATCGCTCCTCGTTCGGCCTCCAACTCCGCGCTACCGTCCAGAACCGCAAGATGAGCGCGGCCGTCGGCATCAACACCGGGAAAGTGGACCGCCTCGCATTCGCCCTCGGCTGCGGCATCGCAGGCATCGCCGGTGCGGCATTCACCACCATCGGTTCGACTGGTCCTGATAGCGGAAGCCGCTACATCGTGGACGCTTTCCTCGTCGTGGTTGCCGGTGGCACCGCCAGCCTGCTCGGGTGCATCGCTTCCGCTTTCGGAATCGCCCAGGCGCAGTCGGTCCTCGAGTTCTTCCTGGAAGGAACCAAGGGCAAGGTCGCCACCCTCCTGGTCATTGTCATCGCCCTCATGATCCGCCCGCAAGGACTCTTCCCGAGCAAAGTCCGCGGCCACTGACCTCCAACCTATCACCCATACCGTCATGCCACTTTTCTTCCGCACCCTGTTCAAGACCCGAGGAGAGGCCATCGCCTTCGTAGGATTCCTGCTTCTCCTGCTAGTCGTGCTTCCGCTCGCCCTGCCGGTCTTCCGCCTCAATCTGGTAGGGAAATACCTGAGCTTCGGCTTCGTCGCCATCGGCCTGGTCCTGCTCTGGGGCCGCTGTGGCGTCCTCAGCCTCGGCCAGGGCGTCTTCTTCGGCCTCGGCGGTTACTGCATGGCGATGTTTCTCAAACTGGAAGCATCCGACCCCGTCACCACCGCGATCCAGTCCACACCCGGCATCCCGGACTTCATGGACTGGAACCAGATCACGAAACTGCCGCTGTATTGGGAACCGTTCAAAAGTCTTCCATTCACGATCTTCGCCATCTTCGTGGTTCCGGCGGTGATCGCATTCATCATCGGCTGGGCGCTGTTCAGACGGCGGGTCGGCGGAGTCTACTTCGCCATCATTACCCAGTCCATCGCACTGATCTTCTCACTCGGGATCGACGGCAACCAGGGCTATACCGGAGGCAGAAACGGCATCACCGATCTGCGCACGCTCTGTGGCTGGGACATTCGCAGCGAGAACGCGCAGTATATCCTCTACTTCCTCTGTGTGGTCCTACTTTTCACCGTGGCCATGGGCGCGAAATATATCATCAATACCCGGCTCGGCCGTGTGTTGGTCGCCATCCGCGACCGCGAAGATCGGGTGCGGTTCTCGGGTTATGATGTGGCGATGATTCGGGCGTTCATCTTCGCCTTCGCCGCGATGCTCAGCGGCATAGGAGGTGCGATGTTCGTGCTCCAGGTCGGCTTCATGTCACCGTCGATCGTCGGCATCGTGCCATCCATTGAAATGGTGATCTTCACCGCCGTCGGTGGCCGGCTCTCGGTTCTCGGAGCCATCCTCGGTTGCCTGATCGTGAACTTCGGAAAAACCACGTTCTCGGAAGCCTACCCGGACCTCTGGCTCTACCTGATGGGCGGCACCTTCATCGCCGTCGTCATGTTCTTCCCGAACGGCCTCGCCGGTCTGTTGGAGAAAATCCCGACCTCCAAGGGCAAGTTCGCCTCCCTCTTCGGCCGCTTCCAGAAATCCACTCCTGTCGTCACCACCAAAGCCACCCCGATATCCGATGAACATTAATCCCGAATACGTCCTGGAAGTCGAAGATCTCGGAGTCTCGTTCGACGGCTTCAAAGCGGTCGATGGTTTCAACTTCTATCTTTCGAAAAACCACGTGCACGTCATCATCGGCCCTAACGGAGCCGGCAAGACCACCGTGCTCGACCTCATCTGCGGCAAGACGCTCGCCACCAGTGGCAGCATCAAGTTCAAGGGCAAGGAGCTGCGCGGCGTCAGGGAATATCGCATCGTCCGGGCCGGCATCGGCCGGAAGTTCCAGAACCCGTCGATCTACGAAAACCTCACCGTTTTCGAGAATCTAGAGCTCTCCCACCCCACCGGCCGCGGTGTGATCGGCTGCCTGATGTTCCGCCGCACCGCGGAGATCCAGAAGCAGTGCGAAGACGTTGCCGAACAGATCGGCCTCTCCGACAGGCTCGACACGGAAGCCGGTATCCTCAGCCACGGCCAGAAGCAGTGGCTTGAAATCGGCATGCTCCTCATGCAAAGCCCGGAAGTCATCATGCTCGACGAACCGGTCGCCGGGATGAGCGTGCGCGAACGCACCGAGACCGCCCTGCTCATCCGCAAGATCTCCAAGGACCGCTCGGTCATCGTCATCGAGCACGACATGGAGTTCGTCCGGGAAATCGCCGACCGCGTCACCGTGATGCATCTCGGCAAGATCCTCGCGGAGGGTTCCATGGAGAAAGTCAGCCAGGATCCCAAAGTCATCGAAGTTTACATCGGACACTAACATCATGATCTCAGTCAACAACCTGCAAGTCTGTTACGGCCAGAGCGTCGTCATCCCCGACATGAGCTTCACTGCGCCGCAAG